>NZ_KV812685.1:0-34403 GCF_001813485.1 Pseudomonas sp. HMSC067G02 | reverse complement strand
GCAGCTCGTAGCGGGTCAGGTCCTGGTTGATGTGCCCGGCCTTGATGATGTCGCCGTACTTCAGGGTCGGGTCGTTGAGCTTGTAGGCGTTGTAGGGGATGTACATCTCGCGCTTGCCGACCAGCTTCCAGTCGTAGCGGTCCGGGGCGCCGGAGAACATGTCGAAGTTATCCGAGGTGCGCAGGCCGTCGGCGGCGGTGCCCGGGCCATCGTAGGCCACCTGCGGGGCGCGCCGCACGCGGCGCTGGCCGGCGTTGTAGACCCAGGCCAGGCGCGGCTCCTTGACCTGGTCGAGGGTCTCGTGGACCAGCAGCACGTTGCCCGCCAGGCGCGCCGGCGCGGTCACCTGCTGCTTGAAGAAGGTGAGGATGTTGGCCGCCTTGCTCTGGTCGAGGTCGGGCATGTTCTGCGGGAATGCCACCGACTCCTCGAAGCGGATCGGCGTGAAGCTGCCGTTGGTCTGCGGGGTAGCCTGGACGATGATGCGCTTGAGATTGCCGCCGCGGTAGCGGGTGATGTGGTTCCAGAGCACTTCGACGCCGTTCTTCGGAATCGGGAAGGCGTAGTAGCGGCTCTTCTCGAAATTCGACAGGCCGTTGCCGTCGTTGATCGGCTGCACGTTCAGCGCGCTCTGCCTGACCGCCTCGTCGATCTCGGCCGGCAGGGCCACCGTGCGATGGGTCTTGTACACCGGGATCCGGTAGGTTTCCGGGTAGCGCTTGAACATCGCCAACTGGCCGTCGGAGAGCTTGTCCTTGTATTGCTCGACGTTCTGCGCGGTGATGGTGAACAGCGGCTTCTCGTCGGCAAAGGGATCGGAAAGGAAGCCCTTGCCGTCGACCTTGCCAGCGCTGGCCGCGAGGCCGCCGGTCCAGCCCGGGATGCTGCCGTCGGCGTTGCCTTCCTTCTGCGCGCCGATGGGGGTCAGGCTGCTGCCGAGCTTGGCGGCCTCGTCGGGCGAAACCGCCGCCGTCACCGAACCGGCCAGCAGGCTGAGGGCCAGCGCCCCGGAGGACAGGAGTCGTGCTGTTTTCATGCGTCGTTATCCTTGTTCGTATCCGCGAAAGCGGCCGCCCCGAGGGGCGGCGGACCTCAGAAGTTCACCCCGAAGCTCACCGCGAGGAAGTCGCGGTCGTTGATCGGGTTGTAGTTGCCGCCGAAGAAGTCGGTGTAGCTGATGCTGGCGGTATAGGTGTTCTGGTAGTCGGCATCGAGGCCGACGCTGACGGCCTTGGCGCCCTCGCTGAAGTTCGGCCCGTAGCCCTCGACGTCGTGCGACCAGGCCAGGTTCGGCTTCAGGTTGACCCCGGCGAACACGTTGGGATATTCGAGGATCCCACGCAGGCGGTAGCCCCACGAGTTGCGGGTGTAGAAGCCGTGGCTGTTGCACTCCTGCGGGTTGGCCACGTTGAGCGCGCCGGTGCACAAGGCGTTGTTCGGCAGTTCGCCGATGCCGTAGATGGCGTCGCGGCCGTAGCGCAGGTCGTCGCCGTCGACCCCGCTGAGGTGGTTGTAGCCGACTTCGCCGACCACGGTCAGGCGGTCGGCCGCCAGTACCCGGTCGAAGAACTGGGTGACGGTCACCTGTGCCTGGGTCACCGGCTTGCGCACGTAGCCGTTGATCACCTCGCCGGCGCGCGGGGTGGCGAAGCCGCTGTCGTAGATCGGGTTGCCGAACAGGGTGGTCGGGTAGATCGCGGCGATCGACATGTCGGTGCTGTTGATTTGTAGCGGCATGTTCGGCCGGTAGCTCAGCTCGCCGGCCACCGAGGTGCTGCCGATGTTGGTCTGGAAGCTCAGGCCGTAGAGGCGGATGTCCTCGGGATAGTCGATGAAGTAATAGCCGGTGGAGCGCCCGGTGACCGGGTCGGAGGTGGCCAGGCCGTTGCCGGCGATCACGCTGTAGTACGGGTTGCGACTGTGGTAGTTCATCGCGTACAGGCCGAACTCGGTGTCGTTCAGCTCCGCCGCGTACCAGCGCAGGGCCAGGCCCCACTGGCCGCTGTCGCGGGCATCGCGATCGCCGGCGCGCGGCAGGTAGCGGTAGCCGTTGGCCGGGTTCGGGTCGAAGTCGCTGCCGGCATAGACCATCCGCTCGCAGCCATCGGCGACCACATCGGTGGTGGAGAAGAAGGTGCCGCAGTTGTCGATCACCGTCTGGTCCCATTCCAGTTGGTAGAAGCCTTCGACGGTCAGCGCGTCGCTGATGCCCTGGGACAGGTAGAGCATGTTCACCGGGATCAGGCCTTCCTTGATCTCCGCGCCGGGCCGGCGGAACGCGGCGACGTCCATCGGGTTGATGCTGTTGATCGAGTTCTGGATGAACGTGCTCTCGCCCCAGCTCACCACCTGCTTGCCGACCCGCACGCTGCCGGGCAGGTCGCCGATGCTGTAGTTGTGGTAGAGGAAGGCATCGAGCAGCTGCGCCCCGGAGGACTTGGCGCCCTCCTTGCGATTGTGGTCGTCGATGTCGTAGAGCAGGCGGTGTTCGTCCTTCAGCTCGAAGTCGTACCAGTACTTGCCACGGAAGAACGCGCCGGTGTCGCCGTACTTGAGTTCGAGATCGTGGATGCCCTTGAAGATCTTCGAGAAGGTTTCGCCCTTCTTGAAGTTGAGCCGGCCGTCGTCGGAGGTCTGCGACGAGGCGTGGCCGCCGTTGCGGGTGCCGATGTAGTCCTTGTCGGCGGAACGCATGGACCAGCTGGCCCCCACCGACAGCGACGAGTCGAATTGCCCTTCGATCTCCCCGATGTTGAATGACACGGCCGAGGCCTGGGTGGCGCAACCCAGGGCTGTGGCCGCAGCGAGTGCGTGCAGAGGGAAGATTCCGCGCCTTTTTGTTGTTGTCATGCGGCTCTCCTGACAGGGTCGAGGTGGCTACACCCTACCCAGCGGCCCGAACGGCGGTAAGCGCACCAAGGAGGTATTCCGGCTGTCGCCCGAAAGAGTGAACAGGGGCCCTGGAAAGCGCCTCGGCGAACGCCATATGCAGGATGGATACGCCGTCATCCAGTGCATGGATGACGGCGCGGCACTGTTCCGCCGGCGGCGGCGATGGCATCCTTCGCTGCATGCAGCCCGAACAGTCCATTCCCGCCGACCGCGACCTCGCCGACGCCACCCGCGAGACGGTCATGCGTTATCACCTCAGCTGGAAGCACCGCGACATCGACGCGGTGATGGCGCTCTATCATCCCGAGGTCGAATACAACGACTTCTTCCAGAACCGCCGGATGCGCCTGGCCGATCTCCGCGAGTACGTCGAGGCGACCATGCCCAAGGGCCCCGACGAGTCGCTGGAGCACACCGACCGTATCCGCTTCGACGGCGATACCGCCTTCATCCAGTACCGCCTGCGGGTGACCCTCAGCGGCCGCCTGGCTTCGTTCCGCGCCAGCGAGGCGATCACCGTGCACGACGGCCTGATCTGGCGCATCAACGAATACGCCTCGCTGGTCCACGAAAGCGGCGGCGGAGCCCAGGCCGGCGGCGACGGCCGGCCGCCGGCCAGCCGCCTGGGGCTTTCGGCCAAGCAGCTGAGCCTGCTGGCACGCGACCTGGAGCACTACTTCCAACAGGCCCAGCCCTATCTCGATCCGGACCTGGACCTGACCCAGGTGGCCAATGCCACCGGCTATACGCGCAACCAGATTTCCTACCTGCTCAACCAGGTGCTCGGCCTGAGCTTCTACCAGTACGTCAACCAGACCCGCCTGCAACACCTGCTCGGCCAGCTTTCCGGCGAGCTGCCCGGACGGGTCGACGAACTGGCCTTCGCCGCCGGCTTCAATTCGCTGTCGGCCTTCTACCGCTGCTTCCGCCAGCACACCGGCCAGTCTCCGCGCGAATACCTGAAGCGCCTGTCGTCGCGCCGCTGAGATTTCCCAGCGGACCCGCGCGCACGACAGGCGCACGGCATCTTCCTACTCTCGCCGCATTCCCCCTTCCCTCTCGCTATGGAGCCCTCTATGTCGGCCTGGCGCCACCTCAGCCTGTGGATGAATCAACTGGACGATGCGCTCGAAGCGCGCCCGTCCCTGGAAGAATCCCTCGAGGTCGACGTGGCCATCGTCGGCGCCGGCTACACCGGCCTCTGGACCGCCTATTACCTGAAGCGCCGGGCGCCGCAGTTGCGCGTCGCCATCGTCGAGGCGGAAACCGCCGGCTTCGGCGCCTCGGGGCGCAACGGCGGCTGGCTGATGGGCAACCTGCTCGGCGAGGACGGCCTGCTCGCCGGCTTGCCGCCGGAACGGCGCCGGGCCGGCTACGACCTGCTGCACGGGATTCCCGACGAGGTCGCGCGGGTGCTGCAAGAGGAAGGCATCGACTGCGACTACCGCAAGGGCGGCGTGCTCTACTGCGCGGCGCGCTACCCGGAACAGGAACGCCGCCTGCGCGCCTATCTGCATGATCTCTATGCCGAAGGCCTGGACGAAAGCGACTACCGCTGGCTGACGCCGCAGGAACTCGACCAGCAGTTGCGCATCCCCGGCAGCTACGGGGCGATCCATTCGCCGCACTGCGCCACCATCCAGCCGGCCAGGCTCGCGCGCGGCCTGGCCCGCGCGGTGGAGCGCCTGGGCGTGCGGCTGTTCGAGAAGAGCCGGGTGCTGCACTGGCAACGCGGCCTGCTGCGCACCGAGCGCGGCGAACTGCGCGCCGAATGGATCGTGCCGGCGGTGGAAGGCTATGCCGCCAGCCTGCCGCCACTGGGCCACTACCAGTTGCCGGTGCAGAGTCTGCTGGTGGCCACCGAGCCGCTGCCGTCGTCGGTCTGGGCGGAGATCGGCCTGGAGCGCGGCCAGGCCTTCAGCGAATTCAGCCGCCAGGTCACCTACGGCCAGCGCACCGCCGACGACCGCCTGGCCTTCGGCGCGCGGGGCGGCTACCGCTTCGGCGGCAAGCTGCGCAACGACTTCAGCCTCGACGACGAGGAAGTCGGCCTGCGTCGCTACCTGTTCGGCGAACTCTTCCCGCAGCTCAAGGACGCCAGGATCAGCCACACCTGGGGCGGCAACCTCGGCATGGCCCGGCGCTTCCGCCCGCACATGCTGCTCGACCGCGCCAGTGGCATCGCCCTCTCCGGCGGCTACGGCGGCGAAGGGGTCGGCGCCAGCAACCTCGGCGGCCGCACCCTGGCCGCGCTGATCCTCGGCGAGGACAGCGAGCTGCTGCGGCAGCCCTGGGTGCTGGGCGAGCGTCCACTGGACAGCCTGGCCCGCTGGGAACCGGAACCCTGCCGCTGGCTCGGCTACAACGCGATCATCCGCAGTTTCGTCCATGAGGACCGGGTCCTTGCCGATCCGCACAGCGCGCCCTGGCGCCGCAGCCTGGCGCAAACCCTCGCGGCCGGCATGGAAAGCCTGATGCGCTGAGAATCCCCTCCACCTCCCACAGAGGAAAAACCGCATGGCCCTGACCCTTCTGAAAAATACCGCCGGCGCCGATCTTGGCGCCGCCAGCCCGGTCGCGGTGCCCCTTGGCGAGCCGGTCGCGCAGACCCGCGCCTACGCCGTGGAGCGCACCGACCAGGTGGAAACCGGCATCTGGGAATGCACCCCCGGACGCTGGCGGCGGCAGATCGTCGAGCAGGAGTTCTGCCACTTCCTGCAAGGCCGCTGCACCTTCACCCCGGACGGCGGCGAGACCATCCGCATCGAGGCCGGCGATGCCCTGCTGCTGCCGGAGAACAGTCTCGGCGTGTGGGATGTGCAGGAAACCGTGCGCAAGAGCTACGTGATCATCCACCGCTAGCCCGGGCGGCGCGACGGCGTCACTCGAAGCGCCCGTGGCGCCCCTCGCCGTCCTTGAAGCGCTGCGCGCCCTCCAGGGTCTCGCCGCTCTCGATCACCGCCAGTCCGCCCTGGAATTCGTTGGCCAGGGCCACGTCGAAGGACAGTTCCCACTGCGCATATACGCTGGCGCGGTCGGCGAGCATGCAGGTCTGCGGGAAGGCGGCGAGTTCCGCCGCCAGCTCCTCGGCCTCGGCTCGCGCCGAACCGCTCGGCACCACCCGGTTGGCCAGGCCGATCTGCAACGCTTCGTCGGCCTTCACCGGACGCCCGGTGAGGATCAGGTCGAGCGCCCGGCCCTGCCCGACGATCCGCGGCAGGCGCACGCTGCCGCCATCGATCAGCGGCACCCCGAAACGCCGGCAGAACACTCCGCAGATGGCGTCCTCGGCCATCACCCGCAGGTCGGCGAGCAGCGCCAGCTCCAGCCCGCCGGCCACCGCATAGCCTTCGATGGCGGCGATCAGCGGCTTGCCGAGCTGCATGCGGCTCGGCCCCATCGGTCCGTCGCCCTCCGCCTCCAGACGATTGCGCCGCTCGCCATCCTCGGCTACCGCCGCCAGGTCGGCGCCGGCGCAGAAATTGCCGCCGCTGCCGGTGAGTACCGCGACCCGCGCCGTATCGTCCGCTTCGAACTCGCGCAGGGCGTCGGCCAGGGCCTGGGCGGTCGGCCGGTCCACCGCATTGCGCCGCTCCGGGCGAGCGATGACCAGGGTGGTGACCGGGCCGTTGCGTTCGACGATGACACTCATGACAGACTCCCTGCGGAAAAAGCGAAAAAAGACACCGGCCGGATGGCAGAAGACCGGCGTCAGCCGGTCTTCACCTTAGTCCTTTTCCCGCGGCCGCGCCGCATCCGCCGGGCGTCTCAGAGCGCGTGCTTCTGCAGGTTGGCCATCATTTCACGGAGCGCCTCGACGTTGTCCGCCGGGTGCGCGGCGTTCTCGAAGTCGCAGATCTGCTGCCAGTGCGCGGCCACGTCCTCGGCATCGAAGCCGGCCTTCGGATCGAAGCCGAAGCCCAGGCTGCGCTCCCAGCGCACCTTGCCGATCCAGCCACCGCCGACCTCATAGAGCCCCGAGGTATCCTCGCAGGCCGAGCTGCCGAGGTAGACCACCAGCGGGCTGACCAGCTCCGGCTTGAGCTGCTCGAAGACCTGCGGCGGGATCAGCCCCTCGGTCATCCGCGTACCGCCGGTGGGGGCGATGGCGTTGACCAGGATATTGTTCTTGCGCCCTTCCAGGGCCAGGGTGCGGGTCAGGCCGTAGAGGCCGAGCTTGGCCATGCCGTAGTTGCTCTGGCCGAAGTTGCCGTAGATGCCCGAGGTCGAGGAGGTGAACACCACCCGCCCGTAGGCCTGCTCGCGCAAGTGCGGCCAGGCGGCGCGAGTGACCTTGTAGGCGCCTTCGACATGCACCTGGTAGACCAGGTCCCAGTCGGCGTCCTCCATCTTGTGGAAGGTCTTATCACGCAGGATGCCGGCATTGTTGACCACCACGTCGACGCGGCCGAAGGCGTCCAGCGCGTTCTCCACGATCCTGCCGCCGTCCGTGACCGAGTCGTGGTTGGCCACCGCGGTGCCGCCGGCGGCACGGATCTCCGCCACCACCTTGTCCGCCGCCGAGGCACTGGCGCCTTCGCCATGGGTGCTGCCGCCGAGGTCGTTGACCACCACCCTGGCGCCATGCTTCGCGAACAGCAGGGCATGGGCGCGGCCAAGGCCGCCGCCGGCTCCGGTGACGATCACGACTTGGTCGTCGAAACGCAGGGCATCGCTCATGTTCGGGACTCCAGGGCAGTAGGAAGGATTGCCCGAGTGTCGGCCAGCCCGCCGGCGGGGACAAGGCTTCGCGCCGCCATGAATGGCGCCCGATAAGGCAGCGGGATGTTCCGCTTCAGTCGAACGGAATGTACAGCCGGCCACGCGGGCCGAGCTTGAACAGCCACCAGTCGTAGTTGTGCCGGACCACCACCAGCAGCAGGCTGCCGAGCAACGCGAGGCCGGCGCCGACGGCGTACCAGCGACTGCCTTCCTGCCAGCACAGGTAGCCGAGCCCGAGCGCCAGCAGCAGGCCGAGTTCGGCGAGGACCATCCCGGACTGGCGGATGAACGGCTGCGCCTGCACCATCTGGCGGAACAACCAGGAGCCCTCGTCGAACACGCGCAAGGGAGAAACGGGATCGTGCATGGAGACCTCCATGGGTGACGAAACGCCTCGTCCAGCGAGGCGCCAGCACCCTAGCCCCGATCCTTGCGCGATGGCACTTGCTGCAATCTCAAACTCGCTTAAGAAAACTCTGAATCATCCAGTCGGGCGCGAAACGCCAGGTAATGTTCGAGCACCGCCGCCGGCGCTTCGATCTGCGGATAATGGCCGATGCCATCGAGCAGCACGCAGTCGGCATCGGCGACCAGTTGCCGGTAGCGCTCGACCATGTGCGCCCCGGAGATCGGGTCGACGGCTCCGTCGATCACCCGCAACGGCACCCCGCCGTGCTGCAACGCCGCCACCCAGCGCTCACGCTGCTCGCGGCGGTCGACGATGTAGCGGATCAGGCGATGCATCACCCGCTGCCCCTGGTTGCTTTCGATCAGGCTCCAGAAGGCATCCAGCTCGGTCTCGCCGGGCTGGCTGCGCGGGCCGAAGACCTTGGCGAAGTTGCGCGCCAGGGCGCGGCGGTCGAACAGCCGGCCGAACAGCCCGCCCAACGGGCTCAGCAACAGCTTCTGGCTGAGCACCGGGCGGTGCGTTTCCGGGAACAGTCCACCATTGAGGAACACGCAGGAGGCGAGCCGCAGCCGGCCTTCGTGATGGCGGGCGAGCAGTTCCTGGGCGACGCTGTCGCCGTAGTCGTGGGCCAGCACGTGCAGCGGCTCGTCGATTCCCAGGCGGCCGAGCAGCGCCTGTTGCAGGTCGGCCTGCTCCAGCAGGCTGTAGCGATGGGCGCGCGGCTTGGCCGAATCGCCGAAGCCGAGCAGGTCGCAGACCAGCACGCGGTAGCGCTGCGCCAGCGGCTCCCAGAGGTAGTGCCAGTCCCAGGCGGCGCTGGGAAAACCGTGGATCAGCAGCAACGGCCGACCCTGCCCGGCTTCCCAGTAGCGGATCGGGAAGCCCTTGAAATCCAGAGTGCGGCCGCGCCTCCGCCAGGCCTCCAGGGGAATGCCGGGCAGCGCCGCGGTCACTGGCGGTAGCCCGGGTTCTGCTGGTCGAGCTTGCGCAGCAGCGCCGGCCAGGCGAGCTGGCCGCCCATGCCGGTCTTGCTGCGCATCACCCCGGCGATCATGTCGCGCGCGCCGGCGAGGATCTGCCCCGGGATGTGGATCAGCTCGGCGCCGCCGCTCTGCGCCATCACCTGTACCTCGCAGGCGCGTTGCAGGGTGAACATCATGAGGAAGGTATCGGCGATGGACCCGCCGCAGGTGAGCAGGCCGTGGTTGGGCAGGATCAGGAAGTTGCTGGTCCCCAGGTCAGCCTGCAGGCGGGCCTTTTCCTCATGGTTCAGGGCGACGCCCTCGTAGGCGTGGTAGGACAGGCTGGAGAGCACGAACAACGATTGCTGCGACAGCGGCAACAGGCCCTGCTTCTGGCAGGACACCGCGATCCCCGCGGCGGTATGGGTGTGCAGCACGCACTCGACGTCGTGGCGGACCTCGTGCACCGCGCTATGGATGGTGTAGCCGGCCGGGTTGATCTCGTAGGGGCTGTCCATCAGCTTCTTGCCGCTGGCATCCACCTTCACCAGGCTGGAGGCGGTGATCTCGTGGAACATCAGGCCGAACGGGTTGATCAGGAAGTCCTCGGTGCCCGGCACCTTGGCCGAGATGTGGGTGAAGATCAGGTCGTCCCAACCGTGCAGGGCGACCAGCCGGTAGCAGGCAGCGAGATCGACGCGGGTCTGCCATTCGGCGGCGGAGACCTGGGCTTGCACATCGGCGGGCAGGGAGTGAACGGCGGTCACGGCGGCATCCTCTTTTGTCGTTATCGGATGCCCGCAGTCTAGCCCCGCCCTCCTCCGGCGACTGTCGCCGGGCTTACACTCGCGCGCCGGCTGAATGGCGGAGGATTCAGCCGGCCTATGCGCGCAGGCTACAGGCAGTGGGCGACCAGGGGCGCGACCAGCAGGTTGAACAGCCCGGTGAGAACCATCAGCAGACCGGCCGCCGAACCTTCCTCGCCGCCGAACTCGTAGGCCCGACTGGTGCCGGCGCCGTGCGCGCCGACGCCGAACAGCGCGCCGCGGGCCAGCGGCGTGCGCAAGCGCAGGACGCGCAGCAGGGTGCCGCCGATCACCGCGCCGAACACCCCGGTGATCATCACGAAGGCGGCGGTCAGTTCCGGCACGCCACCCAGGTCGTGGGACATCTCCATGGCGAACGGCGTGGTGATCGAGCGTGGCAGCAACGACAGCGTGACCTGGCCGTCCAGCGCCAGGGCCTGGGCCAGCGCCCAGGAGCTGCCGATGGCCACTGCGGTGCCGGCGAACATCCCGGCCAGCAGCGCCGGCCAGTGGCGCATCAGCAGCTCGCGCTGCTGCCAGATCGGGATGGCGAAGGCCACCGTCGCCGGACCGAGCAGCGCCACCAGCCAATTGGTGTCGCGGGCGTAGTCGGCGTAGCGGGTATGGGTGGGAATCGCCAGGGCATAGAGCAGCACCGGGACGAACACGATGGGCGACAGCCAGTACCACTTCACCCGGCGGTACAGCTGGCGGCTCAGCAGGTAGCCGCCGACGGTCGCCGCCAACCAGAACAGGGCTTGCTTATCGAGACTCATGGCGCGCCCTCCAGCGGCACATCCACTCCACCGACACCGCGGTGACCAGCATCACCAGCAGGGTGCTGAGCATGATCACCAGGAGGATGCGCCAGCCCTCGCTGCGTAGCAGCGCGCCGTAGTCGAGCAGGCTCATCAGCGCCGGGATGAAGAACAGCAACATCTCCGCCAGCAACAGGCCGGCGCCGGCCTGCAGCCAGGCCGGACGCAGCAGGCCGCTGGCGAACAGCAGCAACAGCGCCGCCAGGCCGACCACCCCGCCCGGCAGCGGCAGGCCGATGGCCTTCGCCAGCCAGCCGCCGGCCCACCAGAAGGCGATGAGTACCGCCAGTTCGGCGGCAAGGCGGGACAGACGGCGGACGAGCGGGGGCAACATGGGAAGGGCCTTGGCTGGGAAATCGGGGATGGAGAAAGGATAAGGCCCGGCCTATCATCCCCAAAGCGAATTGTCCGCATGAGAGCCATTCCAGAATGGAATTCCGTCAACTCCGCAGCTTCGTCGAAGTGGTCCGCCAGGGCAGCTTCACCCAGGCGGCGCAGGTCCGCCACGCCAGCCAGTCGACCATCAGCAAGCAGGTCGCCCAGTTGGAGCAGAGCCTCGGCGTGCAGGTATTGGAACGCAACGGGCCGCACGTGCGCCTGACCGACGCCGGCGCCGTGGTGTTTCGCCGCGCCGAGGAGATGCTGCGGCTGCGCCGCGACCTGCTCAGCGAACTGGACGATCTCAGCCAGCTCAACCGCGGCGAACTGCGCCTGGGCCTGCCGTTGCTCGGCGCCGACGCGCTGTTCGCCCAACGCTTCGCCGAATACCGGCGGCGCTATCCGAACATCGCCGTGCACCTGGTGGAAGGCGGCAGCAAGACCATGGAGCAGGCGGTGCTGGCCGGCGAGCTGGAACTGGCCGGCAGCCTCACCCCGGCGGACGACGGCTTCGACTACCAGCCGTTCTGCAACGAACCGCTGGACGTGCTGCTACCGGCCGGGCATCCCAAGGCCGCTGCCGCAAGCGTCGCCCTCGGCGAACTGGCGGACAGCCCGTTCCTGCTCTACCAGCAGAGCTTCACCCTCAACGACCGCCTGCTGCGCGCCTGCCTGGAGGCCGGCTTCAGCCCGCGCGAAGGCGGCCGCAGCGGCCAGGCCGACTTCCTCGGCGCGCTGGTGGCGGCCAACCAGGGGGTGGTGCTGCTACCACGGGCGATCGCTCGCGAGATCGAACGCCCGGGAGTGGTGCGGGTCCTGCTCAGGGAGCCGGACCTGCGCTGGGACATCGCCTTCATCTGGCGCCGTGGCGGCTACCTGTCGCGGGCGGCGCAGGCCTGGCTGGAGCTGCTGCGCGAGCAGCCGCTGGAGGAAAGCCCGGCGTAGGACGAATAACCGCCAGCTCGGCAGAGGCTACGGCGGATAACGCCTGGAGGCGTTATTCGCCCTACCGCTTGTCCCCTCCCCGTGTAGGGCGAATAACCGCTACGCGGTTATCCGCCGCCTGGGCAGGCGTTTCGGCGGATAACGCCTGGGGCGTTATTCGCCCTACCGTTTGCTCCTTCTCCGTGCAGGGCGAATAACCGCCTCGCGGTTATCCGCCGCCTCGGCGGGGTACGCCCGGGATCAGCCCTTGAGGGCGGCGGCGAACTCGGCCAGCCAGGGCTCGGCGTCGGTCTCGGGGGTAACGGTTTCGCTGGCATCCAGGCGCAGCATCGGCAGCACTTCGCGCACGCCCAGTTCGCCGAACAGTTCGCGAACCTGCTCGCCGCCACCGCAGAACGTGTCGCCGTAGCTCGAATCGCCCAGGCCGATGACTCCGCCCGGCAGACCGTGCCAGGCCGGCAGTTGGTCGCGGATCGCGTAGTACAGCGGTTGCAGGTTGTCCGGCAGTTCGCCCATGCCGGTGGTCGAGGTCACCACCAGGAATGCCTCGGGGGCGAAGGCCTTGAGTTCGTCGAGGCTGGCGCGAGGCAGATGGGAGGCCTCGAGGCCGGCCTCGGACAGCAATTTCTGGGCGTGCCGGGCGACTTCTTCGGCGGTGCCGTAGACCGAGCCGGAGAGAATGGCGACTTTCATGAACACTCCGTAAGCCAACAGGGGTAAGCCGGGCATTATGCCGCATGCGTTCGCCGAGCGGGACGCACCGAATCAATGCAGACAGGCCGCAAAAGCACCATTTCGGTGCGCGCCCTGTCATCGGGATGTCATCGCGCTGCCGTAGACACGGCAGCGAACCTTCGCCACCACGGCGGGAACGATCCTTGCCTGTCCTCCGACGCAGCCCACCACCCCGGCGCTGCGCCGTTGTCCGAGGGCGCCCACGAAGCGCGCTCAACCGTTCCAGGAGATACACGATGTCTACCGCTCCCGTTACCCTGCTGGTGGCCCGCCGCGTCGCCGCCGGCCGTTACCGCGACTTCCTCGCCTGGCAGCGCGAAGGCGAAGCCCTCGCCGCCGACTTCCCCGGCTACCTCGGCTCCGGGGCGCTGGCGCCGCCCGCTGGCGGAGACGAATTCCAGATGATCTTTCGCTTCGCCGACGACGCCACCCTCGCCGCCTGGGCCCACTCCGCCTCGCGCCAGGCCTGGCTCGAACGCGGCCAGGGACTCTTCGACGAACCGCGCGAGCACCGCGCCCACGGCCTCGCCGCCTGGTTCGACGACAACCGCAAACCGCCGCGCTGGAAGCAGAGCGTGGCGATCTGGCTGGCGTTCTTCCCGGTCTCGCTGGCCTTCAACCTCGGCGCCGGCCCCTACCTCGGCGAGCTGTCGCTGGCCGCGCGGGTGCTGCTCAGCACCCTGGTCCTCACCCCGTTGATGACCTACTGGTTCATCCCTCTCTCCAGCCGTCTGCTCGCCCCCTGGCTGCACCGCCGCCCGCAGCGCGCCGCCAGCCTGCCGGAAGCGCACTGACGGCTTGCCGCCCACCCCGGCGGGGTGGGCCGTAGCGCAAGGCTTTGCCCGACTGGCTCAGTCGGGTACCCTGCATCCATCCGATTCCCTTCGCCTGCTGTGAGAGTCCCATGGCGACAGCCCCGATCCTGATCACCGGCGCCAGCCAGCGTGTCGGCCTGCATTGCGCCCGCCGCCTGCTGGCCGACGGCGAGTCGGTGATCGTCAGCTACCGCAGCGAGCGCCCGGCGCTGGACGAACTGCGCCAGGCCGGCGCGCTGACCCTGCACGCCGACTTCGCCAGCGAGGCCGGCATCTTCGCCTTCATCGGGTCCCTCCGGCAGCATACCGACAGCCTGCGAGCGATCGTCCACAACGCCTCGGACTGGGTCGCCGAGACGCCCGGCCACGAAGCCGAGGCGTTCCAGCAACTGTTCAGCGTGCACATGCTCGCGCCCTACCTGATCAACCTGCACTGCGCCGAGCTGCTGGAACGCTCGCAGCCCGCCGACATCGTCCACCTCACAGACGACGTGGCGCGCAAGGGCAGCGCCCGGCGTATCGCCTACTGCGCGAGCAAGGCCGGGCTGGACAACCTGACCCTGTCGTTCGCCGCGCGCTTCGCGCCGAGGATCAAGGTCAACGCCATTTCACCGGCGCTGGTGATGTTCAACGACGGGGACGACGCCGAATACCGCGCCCGCACCCTGGCGAAATCCGCGCTCGGCATCGAGCCGGGGCCGGAAGTCATCTACCAGAGCCTTCGCTACCTGTTGGACAACCCCTACGTCACCGGGACCACCCTGACCGTGAACGGCGGCCGCCACGTCAAGTGAGGCGCCAAGGACCCCTTATGAACCCAGCACTTTCCCAGCATTACCGGGAGATCCTCGTCGGTCTCGGCGAAGACCCGCAGCGCGAAGGCCTGCTCGACACCCCGAAGCGCGCGGCCAAGGCCATGCAGTACCTCTGCCACGGCTATGGCGAGACCCTGGAGGAAATCGTCAACGGCGCGCTGTTCGCCTCGGACAACGATGAAATGGTCATCGTCCGCGACATCGAGCTGTACTCCCTGTGCGAACACCACCTCCTGCCCTTCATCGGCAAGGCTCATGTGGCGTACATTCCCACCGGCAAGGTGCTCGGCCTGTCGAAGGTGGCGCGGATCGTCGACATGTTCGCCCGCCGCCTGCAGATCCAGGAGAACCTCACCCGGCAGATCGCCGAGGCGGTCCGCCAGGTGACCAGCGCCGCCGGCGTGGCGGTAGTGATCGAGGCCCAGCACATGTGCATGATGATGCGCGGGGTGGAGAAGCAGAACTCGCAGATGTTCACCTCGGTGATGCTCGGCGCGTTCCGCGACTCGAACACCACCCGCCAGGAATTTCTGCAATTGATCGGAAGGAGCAAGTGACATGCCGCGACTGGAACCGGGAATGGCGCGAATCCGCGTCAAGGACCTGCGCCTGCGCACCTTCATCGGGATCAAGGAGGAGGAAATCCTCAACAAGCAGGACGTGCTGATCAACCTGACCATCCTCTACCCGGCCGCGGACGCCGTGGAGGTCAACGACATCGAGCACGCGCTGAACTACCGCACCATCACCAAGGCGATCATCCGCCACGTCGAGGAGAACCGCTTCGCCCTGCTCGAACGGATGACCCAGGAAATCCTCGACCTGGTGATGGAGAACCCGGCGGTGCGCTACGCCGAGGTGGAAGTGGACAAGCCGCACGCGCTGCGCTTCGCCGAGTCGGTCTCGATCACCCTCGCCGGCCACCGCTGAGGCGGCCGACGAGCGAACCGCGCGAAGACGCGCACAAGCGTTGCCCGCCGGCCGCGCCAACTCTTATCATCGCCGGACCTGGCCCTGTGCCTTCACCCTGCCCCGAGCCATCGTCGAGAAACACCGCCATGACCGCAGCCAACCTCACCGAACAGCAACGCCTGGAACTCGAAGCCGCCGCCTTCCGCACCCTGGTCCATCATTTGCAGACCCGCAAGGACGTGCAGAACATCGACCTGATGAACCTCGCCGGTTTCTGCCGCAACTGCCTGTCCAAGTGGTACAAGGCCGCTGCCGACGACCTCGGGGTGGAAGTCAGCAATGACCAGGCCCGCGAAGAGATCTACGGCATGCCCTATGCCGAGTGGAAAGCCAAGTACCAGAAAGAAGCGAGCCCGGAACAACAGGCCGCCTTCGCCAAGAGCCAGGGCAACGCCTGAGGCCACCGGGCCCCTTGCCAACCCTGCCCCAGACACCATGAGCCTGTTTCGATGACCCTGACCGACTTCCGCGCGCGTCTGCGCAGCGAACACCACCTGTTCACCGACACCCTGGCGTTCATCGCCGAGCACTACAGCTACACGCCGAGCGCCTTCGACAACGGCAGCGTGAGCAACCCGGCCGGGCAGAACGAAGGTTCCTGCAAGACCCTGGGCTTCGCCATCCTCGAAGGCCTCAGCCTCGAGGAAACCCTGCTGGCCTTCGGCGAGCACTACCGTGCGGTGCGCGACAACCCGGAAGGCGACGACCACGCCAACATCCGCGCCCTGCAACAGACCGGCCTGGCCGGCGTGCATTTCGAGCGCCAGCCCCTGTCGCGCCGGGGCTGAGAAGTCCCGGTCGCCCCCACGGCGGATAACCGCGAGCGGTTATTCGCCCTACCGACCGCTCCATAGCGACCCACGCCAGCCGTCGCCACCGGCCGGCCTTGCCGATACGCGACGAAAAAAGGCGGGGCCCCATCGGGGTCCCCGCCCTTCTCGCCGCCGCAAGCGCGGCGCAGCCAGCGTCACAGCTTGGCGATGGATACCTCGGTGGACTTGACGAAGGCGATCACTTCGCTACCGATGGCCAGCTCCAGTTCCTTCACCGAACGCGTGGTGATCACCGAAGTGACGATCCCGGCGGCGGTCTGCACGTCGATCTCGGACAATACCGGCCCTTCGATGATTTCCTTCACGGTGCCCTTGAACTGGTTACGAACGTTGATGGCTTTGATGGTCATGGCGTTTCTCCTGGGGGGATTCGGAACGAGGCATGGTTGCTTAGAGCGCCCAGCGCAGTTGCGTGGGCAGGGGTGAAACGGGTTCGGGTTGCGGCGGCAGCTCCGGCTGCGCCAGCACCCGGTTGAGCACTTCGGCTTCCAGCGCGGCCAGTCGCGCCGAGCCACGCGAGCGCGGCCGGGGCAGTTCCACCGGCAGGTCGAGGCCGATCTCGCCGTCCTCGATGAGGATCACCCGGTCGGCCACCGCCACCGCCTCGCTGACGTCGTGGGTGACCAGCAGGACGGTGAAACCGTGTTCGCGCCAGAGTCCTTCGATCAGTTGCTGCATCTCGATCCGGGTCAGCGCATCGAGCGCGCCGAGCGGCTCGTCGAGCAACAGCAGGCGCGGCTCGTGGATCAGCGCGCGAGCCAGCGCGACGCGTTGCTTCTGCCCGCCGGACAGGGCCGCCGGCCACTCGTTGGCACGCTCGGCCAGGCCGACCGCCCGCAGCGCCTGCAGGGCCTTCGCCCGCCAGTCGCCGCGCAGGCCGAGGCCGACGTTGTCGATCACCCGCTTCCACGGCAGCAGGCGCGAGTCCTGGAACATCAGCCGGGTGTCCTCGCGGGCCTCGGCCAGCGCCGCCGAGCCGGCCAGCAACTCGCCGCGGCTGGGCTGGTCGAGGCCGGCCAGCAGGCGCAGCAAGGTGCTCTTGCCGCAGCCGCTGCGGCCAACGATAGCGACGAACTGCCCTGCCGGAACCAGCAGGTCGATGTCCTTGAGCACCTCGCGCTCGCCGAAGCGCCGCGCCACTCCGCGCAGGGCCAGCGGGATACCGCGCTTGAGGCGCTGCGGAGTGCCGCCAAGGGCGGCGTTGTGGGCATTCATGCGCCACCTCCCTTGACCTGGTAGGCCGGGTGCCAGCGTAGCCAGACGCGTTCCAGACCGCGGGCGGCGAGGTCGGCGAGCTTGCCGAGGACGGCATAGAGCAGGATCGCCAGGACCACCACGTCGGTCTGCAGGAACTCGCGGGCGTTCATCGCCAGGTAACCGATGCCGGAGCTGGCGGAAATGGTCTCGGCGACGATCAGGGTCAACCACATGAAGCCGAGGGCGAAGCGCACCCCGACCAGGATCGACGGCAGCGCGCCGGGCAGGATCACCTGGCGGAATAGGGCGAAGCCGGACAACCCGTAGCTGCGCGCCATCTCCAGCAGGCCGGGGTCGATGCCGCGGATGCCGTGGTAGGTGTTCAGGTAGATCGGGAACAGCGTGCCGAGGGCGACCAGGAAGATCTTCGCCGACTCGTCGATGCCGAACCACAGGATCACCAGCGGGATCAGCGCCAGGTGCGGCACGTTGCGGATCATCTGCACCGAACTGTCGAGGAAGCGTTCGCCCCACTTCGACAGGCCGGTGACGAAGCCCAGCACCAGGCCGATGGCGCCGCCGATGAGAAAGCCGATCGCCGCGCGCCAGCCGCTGATCGCCAGGTGCTGCCAGATCTCGCCGCTGCGCAGCAGCGTCCAGCCGGCCTCGAGCACGGCGCTGGGCGCGGGGAGGATGCGGCTGGACAGCCAGCCGAACTCAACCGCCGCCTGCCACACCGCCAGCAGGACCAGCGGCAGCGCCCAGGGCGCCAGGCGCTCGGCCAGTCGTTTGGAAATGCTCATGTCGTTCGCTCCGACCGCTCTCAACTCTGCGCGGCCTGCCGGGGCAGGATGTCGTTGGCCACCATCTCGCCGAACGGGCTGACATAGCCGCGTCCCTCGGGCTGCGCCGGGCGCTGCACGTCGAGGTGCGGGAACAGCAGTTCGGCGACCCGGTAGGACTCTTCCAGATGCGGGTAGCCGGAGAAGATGAAGGTATCGATGCCCAGCTCGGCGTACTCCCTGACCCGCGCCGCCACCGTCGGTCCGTCGCCGACCAGCGCGGTGCCGGCGCCGCCGCGTACCAGGCCGACGCCGGCCCAGAGATTGGGGCTGACTTCCAGGTTGTCGCGCGAACCGCCGTGCAGCGCGGCCATGCGTTGCTGGCCGACCGAGTCGAAGCGCGCCAGGGAGGCCTGGGCGCGGGCGATGGTGTCGTCGTCGAGGTGCGCGATCAGGCGATCGGCGGCCTGCCAGGCTTCCTCGCTGGTCTCGCGGACGATCACGTGCAGGCGGATCCCGAAGCGCACCTGGCGGCCCTGGCGGGCGGCCTTCTCGCGTACCTGGGCGATCTTCTCGGCAACCGCCGCCGGCGGCTCGCCCCAGGTCAGGTACAGCTCGACCTGCTCGGCGGCGAGGTCCTGGGCGGCCTCCGAGGAGCCGCCGAAGTACAGCGGCGGACGCGGCTGCTGCAACGGCGGATAGAGGAGCTTGGCCCCCTTCACCTGGATGTGCTTGCCGGCGTAGTCGACGGTCTCGCCCTCCAGCACGCGACGCCAGATGCGGGTGAATTCGACCGAGGCCTCGTAGCGTTCGGCGTGGCTCAGGTGCAGGCCGTCGCCAGCCAGTTCGTCGGGATCGCCGCCGGTGACCAGGTTGAACAGCGCGCGGCCGTTGGACAGCCGGTCCAGGGTCGCCGCCTGGCGCGCGGCCACGGTCGGCGAAATGATCCCGGGACGCAGCGCGACGAGGAACTTCAGGCGCTGGGTTACCGGGATCAGCGAGGCGGCGACCAGCCAGGAGTCCTCGCAGGAACGTCCGGTGGGGATCAGTACGCCGCCGAAGCCCAGGCGGTCGGCGGCCTGGGCGATCTGCTGCAGGTAGCCGTGGTCGACGGCACGGGCGCCCTGGGTGGTGCCCAGGTAGTGGCCGTCGCCGTGGGTGGGAAGGAACCAGAAAATCTCGAGGCTCATCGCAATTGACTCCAGGGTGAGCGCGCCGGCGTGGCGTAGCCGCGCGATGATCGTGTCGGTATGTGGGCGGTACGGGCTCAGGGTGCACTGGCGACCTTGCCGGCCGATGGCGTCCAGATCACGTCCTTGATGCTCAGCGGTTTGGGAATCAGCTTCAGCTGGGTGAAGGTGTCGGCGATCTTCTGCTGCGCCTCGACCACCGCCGGGGTGATCAACTGCGCGCCGTAGCCCTGGCGCTTCACCGCGGTCAGGGTGATGTCGGCGGGCAACCCGAGCAGCGGCGCGACCTGCTCGGTCACCTGCTGCGGGTTGGCCCGCGACCAGTCGCCGACCTGGCGGATCTCGTCCACCAGCTTGTCGAGCACCTGCGGATGCCGTTGCGCGTAAGTCCGGGTGGCGAGGTAGAACTGGTGGTTGTCGACCAGCTCGCGACCATCCACCAGGACCCGCGCGGACAACTGCTTCTCGGCGGCGGCCTGGTAGGGGTCCCAGATCACCCAGGCGTCGACGCTGTGGCGCTCGAAGGCGGCGCGGGCGTCGGCCGGCGGCAGGTAGACGGGTTGGATGTCGCTGTACTTCAGGCCGGCCTGCTCGAGGGCGCGGACCAACAGGTAATGCACGTTGGAGCCCTTGTTCAGGGCGACTTTCCTGCCCTTCAGCTCGGCCACCGAACGAATCGGCGAGTCCTTCGGCAGGAGGATCGCCTCGCTGGTCGGCGCCGGCGGTTCGTAGGCCACGTAGAGCAGGTCGGCGCCGGCGGCCTGGGCGAATACCGGCGGGGTTTCCCCGGTCACGCCGAAGTCGATGCTGCCGACATTGAGTCCCTCGAGCAATTGCGGGCCGCCGGGAAACTCGGTCCATTGCACCTTCACGCCGTCTTCGGCGAGACGTTTCTCCAGGGTGCCGCGGGCCTTGAGCAGGACCAGGGTGCCGTATTTCTGATAACCGATCCGCAGGGTGTTGGCCGACTTCTCGTCGGCCTGGACGCCGTAGGACAGGGCCGCCACCAGCAGGGCCGCCAGTCCACGACGCAAAGCGATGGTGCGCATGGCGCTCTCCTTTGTCGTTGTGGGTGCCGAACCTGCCGCGCCGTTGACGGAACAGTGAGGTCGTCGTGTCTGCGTTGTGCAATCGGGCCGCGGCGCGCGTGCGCTGGCGGCGGACGGATCAGATGCTCCAGCGGGCGTTCACCAGGCGCTCGTTGAGCAACTGCGGGTCGATCGGCTGCGGCCGTCGCGAGAGGGCCAGGTGGAAGGTTTCCAGGGCGTTTTCCAGGCGCTGCTCGAGGACCGGCTCCAGGCGCGCCGGGTCGCTCTCGGTGGCGTAGGCGATCTGCTTGTCCACGGCGAATACGCCGTGCAGCACCTCCTGGGCCTTGAGCGCGGCCAGTACCGGCTTCAATGCGTAGTCCACGGCCAGCATGTGCGCGCTGCTGCCGCCGGTGGCGAACGGCAGCACCACCTTGTGCTCCAGGGCGCGCTCGGGCAACAGGTCGAGAAGGACCTTCAGCGCGCCGGAAAACGAGGCCTTGTACACCGGGGTGGCGACCAGCAGGCCGTCGGCGCGGCCGATCTGCTCGGCCAGCGCCAGTACCGGCGGACTGTCGAGGCGGGCACGCAGCAGGTCCTCGGCGGGAAAATCCAGCACCTGGTGGCTGGCCACCTCGACGCCGCGACGGCTCAGCCAGTCCCTGGCACGCTCCAGCAACACCCCGGAGCGGGAGCGTACGCTGGGACTTCCGGCGATGGAAACGACGAGCATGGGGGGATTCCTTATAACCGGAAAACAGGATATTCGTTTTGCTTGCTAACCAAGTTGCATAGACCTTAACAGGCGGCCTAATATTCCAATAAATGTTTTTTATTCATTTATTTATTCCATAAAGCATATAAGAACCCGGTTCGGGGTCTTGCCTCAGAGCACGTGTGCCCGCTGCATTTCGGTCAGGGCCTCGCCGCGCAAGTAGGCCAGCTCCACCGCCCGGCGGTCGCGGGGACGCGCCAGCGGTACGTGGAACTCGCGGCGGATGTGTCCGGGACGGCCGCCCATCAGCAGCACGCGGTCGGCGAGATAGAACGCCTCGTCGAGATCGTGGGTGACCAGCAGGACGCTGATCTCGTAGTTCTGCACCACGTCCTGCAGCAGGTCCTGGAGGCGCATGCGAGTGAAGGCGTCGACCGCGCTGAACGGCTCGTCGAGCAACAGCACCTGCGGCCGTCCGTAGAGACCGCGAGCGATCGCCGCGCGCTGCGCCATGCCGCCGGACAGTTGCTTGGGCAGCAATCCTCCGCAGCCGGCCAGTCCGACATCGGCGAGCAGGCGCTCGACCCAGTGCTCGTCCTCCAGCCAGCCGTCGGCGAAACCGACGTTCTGCGCCACCGTCAGCCAGGGCAACAGGCGCGGCTCCTGGAACACCACGCCGATGCCGCCGCTGCGGCCGTTCTCGCCGTCCGGGCCGAAGCCGAGGATCGGGTTGCGTTCGACAGTGCCCTGGAAGTCGTCGTCCAGTCCGGCGGCGATCCGCAGCAGGGTGCTCTTGCCGCAACCGCTGGGGCCGAGCAGGCTGACCACCTCGCCGGGCGCCAGCGACAGCGCCACGCCCTCCAGCACCCGCGTATCGCCATAGGCCTTGCGAATCTCCAGCAGGTCGAGCAGGCCGCTCATGCGCCGCCCTCCCCGTCGAAGCTGTCGCGCCAGCGCAGGGCCCGGCGCTCCAGCGAGCGGAGCAGGCCGTCGCTGAGCTTGCCGAGGGCCGCCAGGACCAGGATCGCGGCGATCACCAGGTCCGGACGCGAGGTTTCCCGACCGTCGCTGAGCAGGTAGCCGAGGCCCTGGGTGGCGGCGATCAGCTCCGCCGCGACGAGGAACATCCAGCTCAGGCTGAGCGCCCCGCGCAGGCCGGTGAACAGATTCGGCAGCGCCGCCGGAAGGAGGATGCGGCGGACCAGGGCGAAGCGCGACAAACGGTAGAGCCGACCCAGTTCCACCCACTTGCGATCGACCCCGCGTACCCCGGCGACCAGCGCGAGGTAGACCGGGAAGAAGGCGCCGAGGGCGATGAGGACGATCTTCGGCGTCTCGTCGATGCCGAACCAGAGCAGCAGCAAGGGCACCCAGGCCAGGCTGGGGATCGCCCGCAGGGCCTGGAAGCTCGGCTCCAGGTAGGCTTCGGCGCGACGACTGAGGCCGACCCAGGTTCCGACCGCCAGGGCCAGGCCGCTGCCGATCGCGAAACCGGCGGCGACCCGCGCCAGGCTCGCGCCGACATGCCCCCACAGCTCGCCGCGAGCCAGTTCCACCAGGGTCAGCAGGATGCCGCTCGGCGCTGGCATCTGGTAGGCCGGCAGCCAGCCCAGGCGCACCAGCGCTTCCCACGACGATAGCGCCAGCAGCGGCAAGGCCCAGGCCCGCCAGGCGCCCGGCACGCGCAGTCGCCACGCCCGGCGCGAAACTCGCCGGGCCAGTCGCAGGCTCTGGCTGACCATGGCTCAGGGCTCCGTGCGCGCCAACGGGGCACCGCCGATGACCTCGGCGGCCCACTGCGGCGCGATCAGTTCGTCGACCACCTTCTGCACGTCCACGCCCGGCCGCACCAGGCGCTCGTCCGCCAGGATCGGCGCCGCGGCCTTGAGCGCGGCGACCTGTTCGGCGCCCGGCAGCGGCTGGCTGAAATCGGTGCGCGACAGTTGCAGGCGAGCCACTTCCAGCGGCAGGCCGGCTTCCTCGGCAAGCAGTTGCGCGGCCTCGTCGGGATGCCCGATCACCCAGTGGCGCGCCTGCTCGTAGGCCGCCAGCACCTGGCGGATCAGTTGCGGATGGCCTTCGGCGAAATCCTCGCGGACATTGAGCACGCCGTAGCTGTTGAAGCCGAGGTTGCGGTAGAGCAGCCGCGAGCCGGCCTGCAACTCGCTGGCCGCCATGTGCGGATCGAGCCCGGCCCAGGCGTCGACCTGGCCCTTCTCCAGGGCTACCCGGCCGTCGGGATGCTGCAGGTGGACGATACGCAGGTCGTTCTTGTCCAGGCCCACGCTGTGCAGGCTGCGGAGCAGGAACAGGTAGGGATCGGTGCCCTTGGTGGCAGCCACCTTGCGACCCTTGAGTTCGGCGAGGCTGCGGATCGGCGAATCCTTGCGCACCAGCAGCGCGGTCCACTCCGGGCGGCTGGCGACGTATACGGTACGTACCGGGCTGCCGTTGGCCCGCGCGAGTACCGCGGCGAGGCCGGCGGTCGAGGCGAAATCGACGCTGCCGGCGTTGAGGTACTCCAGGGAACGGTTGCTGCCCTGGCTGAACACCCAGCGCACCCGGGTTCCGCTGCCGTCCAGGCTTTTCTCCAGCCAGCCGAACTTCCTGAGCGCCAGGCTGGTGGGGGCGTAGTAGGCATAGTCGAGACGGATTTCAGCGGGGGCGTCGGCGGCTTCGGCCGCGGGAAACACGGCAAGAACGGCGAGCAGGGCCAGCCAGGCCCGGCAGCGACGGAGAGCGGCGATCATGCGTCTGCTCCTGGAAGGAGGTGGATGAGCGAGCCTTCTCCCCGTCTGGCGGGCAAGTCAGAGCCGGTTTCGGAAACGGATGGCGGATAGAAAGCGTCGCGGCGACGCGCTGGCGCACATAAAAAAGAGGGCCGGTCGAAACCGGCCAAAAACCCTGCTCGTGGCTAAACAGCGTTGCATGACGGCACGCACCGTCGAATAAAAAGTCCCGCCTGCCGTGCCTGCCCATGCAGGCGGGACGAATCCGGCCTCAGCGGTTGGGCTGGGGCGTCAGGCGCAGGTAGGGCTTCACCGCGCGGTAGCCTTTGGGGAAACGCCGCTTGATCTCTTCCTCGTCCTTCAGCGAAGGCACGATCACTACCTCGTCGCCGTCCTCCCAGTTGGCCGGCGTGGCGACCTTGTGCTCGTCGGTCAGTTGCAGCGAATCGATCACCCGGAGGATCTCGTTGAAGTTGCGCCCGGTGCTCGCCGGGTAGGTGATGATCAGGCGCACCTTCTTGTTCGGGTCGATGATGAACAGCGAACGCACGGTCAGCGTGTCGTTGGCGTTCGGGTGGATCAGGTCGTAGAGTTCGGAGACCTTGCGATCGGCGTCGGCGATGATCGGGAAGTTGACCCGGGTGTCCTGGGTCTCGTTGATATCGTCGATCCACTTCAGGTGCGAGTCCACCGGGTCCACCGACAGCGCCAGGACCTTGACCCCGCGCTGGGCGAACTGGTCCTTAAGCTTGGCGGTGAAGCCCAGCTCGGTGGTGCACACCGGGGTGAAGTCGGCCGGGTGGGAGAACAGCACGCCCCAGCTGTCGCCCAGCCATTCGTGGAGGCGGATGCGCCCTTCGCTGGAATCCTGTTCGAAATCGGGGGCGATGTCGCCGAGTCTGAGGCTCATGGGGTCACTCCTTGTTCGTGTTGGGACCCACTATGCCCAAGGCCGGTCGACGTTAAAAAGAATAAATTCAGATTTTCTTATAACCAAAAATAGAATGCCCAACCCTTCGCCTGGGAATCCGTCTCCTTTCGTCCGCCGGCCTGCCGCCCGGCCAACCCCCGCCTACACTGAAATCACCTTGGCCCGCCATCCAGGAGTCGCCGTCATGTTGGGGAAACGTTCCACCGATCCCGTCCCGGCCACCCGCTTCCGCAGCGATCGCATAAGTTCGGTGAATGGCCAGTACTTCTTCTCCACCCGCGAAGGGACCCTGGAAGGCCCCTACTTCACCCGTTTCGACGCGGAGCGGGAAATCGACGCGTATATCCGCAGGATGCGCCAATCGGCGGAAATCCAGGCGCCGGGTTCCCACTGAAACGATACAGGCGCGGAATTTATTTCCCGGCGGCTGAAACGTTCAAGAAAGGGAAGGCAGGTATTCTCGGCGGAACGCCGAGGCAAATGTCACCGCATGTGAACGCACTCACATCGGGGGTGAGTTCCAGTATCATTCACCCGGTGAATACCTGCCACGTCGTGCGTATCCACGCTTCTCCACGTTTTCTAGCGGTAAATCCATGAAAAAAATCTTATTGATGCTTTTGTGCGTCAGCGTGCTGGGTTGCTCCAAAAACAGCGTCGAATCGGAAAAACCGGTCGACGTGCTCCTGATCGGTGGCGGCATCATGAGCGCCACCCTGGGTACCTATCTGAACGAACTGGAACCGGGCTGGACCATCGAGATGGTCGAGCGCCTGGACAAGGTCGCCGAGGAAAGCTCCAACGGCTGGAACAACGCGGGCACCGGTCACTCGGCGTTCTGCGAACTGAACTACACCAGCGAGGCCGCGGACGGCTCGATGGATATCAGCAAGGCGGTGGCGATCAACGAGAACTTCGAGATCTCCAAGCAGTTCTGGGCCTACCAGGTCGACCGCAAGGTGCTGAACGATCCGAAGTCGTTCATCAACAACGTCCCGCACATGAGCTTCGTCTGGGGCGACGACAACGTCGCCTTCCTCAAGAAGCGCCACGCCGCCCTGCAGCACAGCTCGCTGTTCCGCGGCATGGAGTACTCGGAAGACCCCGAGCAGATCAAGCAGTGGGTGCCGCTGGTGATGGAAGGCCGCGAGCCGGGGCAGAAGATCGCCGCCACGCGCATGTCGATCGGCACCGACGTCAACTTCGGCGAGATCACCCGCCAGTTGGTGGGCTCGCTGTCGGCCAAGGACACCTTCAAGCTGCGCCTGCAACATGAGGTCCGCGACCTCAAGCGCAACGACGACAACACCTGGACCGTGACCATGGCCGACCTGGCCAACGGCGACAAGGAAACCAGCGTCAAGGCCAGGTTCGTCTTCATCGGCGCCGGTGGCGGCGCGCTGAAGCTGCTGCAGATGTCCGGCATCCCCGAGGCCGAAGGCTATGCCGGCTTCCCGGTGGGCGGTTCGTTCCTCGCCACCACCAACCCGGACGTGGTCAAGCGCCACCTGGCCAAGGTCTACGGCAAGGCTTCGGTGGGTTCGCCGCCGATGTCGGTGCCGCACCTCGACACCCGCATGATCGACGGCAAGCCGGTTCTGCTGTTCGGTCCGTTCGCCACCTTCTCCACCAAGTTCCTGAAGAACGGCTCGCTGTGGGACCTGCCGGGCTCTGTGACCAGCAGCAACATCGGCCCGATGTTCAACGCCAGCATCGACAACTTCGATCTCAGCCAGTACCTGATCGGCCAGCTGATGCTCAGCCAGGACGACCGCATGGCCTCGCTGCGCGAGTACTTCCCGGAAGCCCGCGACGAGGACTGGAAGCTGGTGCAGGCCGGCCAGCGCGTGCAGATCATCAAGAAGGACGCCGAGAAAGGCGGCGTACTGCAATTCGGCACCGAAGTGGTGACCGCCGCCGACGGCTCCGTCGCCGCCCTGCTCGGCGCCTCGCCGGGCGCCTCGACCGCCGCGCCGATCATGCTGTCGGTGCTGGAGAAGGCCTTCAAGGACAAGGTCGCCACCCCCGAGTGGCAGGCACGCCTGAAGGAAATCGTGCCGTCTTACGGGCGCAAGCTGAACAACGACATCGAGCTGACCAACAGCACCCGTGCCTGGAGCAGCGAGCGCCTGCAACTGATCCACGTGCCGGTACAGCCGGAGGCCTGATCGGCCACCGACGCGCGCGCATGAAAAAGCCCGGCAATAGCCGGGCTTTTTTGGGTTGGCGTTCGCCTTGCGGGGCGGCGCATCGGCGGATAACGCCGCTGGCGTTATTCGCCCTACCCGACAGGCAGCGCCGCCCACAAAGTCACTGCGGGCCGTAGGGCGAACAACCGCTCGCGGTTATCCGCCGGAACCTGCATGTCACCGATTGCGCCCACCCGCGATATCACGCCCCTCCTTCGAGCCTGGCCAGGCGCTCCTCCAGCGCCGCCAGGCGCGTCTCCAGCTCGGCGATCCGCGCTTCCGCATCGGCCGACAGAGCGGCCGGCGCGGCGCGTTCCGGGTCGCTGCCCATAGCCTCCACGGCGGCCTCGAGGTCGGCCTGGCTGCCGAGCAGATGCATGTAGCGCTCCTCGCGCTGCCCGGCGCGACGCTCCAGGTGCACGGCCAGGCCACGGCCGGCGAGGCGTTCCAGGTGGTGGCGGATCTGCTCGACGTCGTCGAAATCGTGCAGGCGGTTGCTGCGGGTGAGCAGTTCGTTGAGAGTCTGCGGACCACGCAGGAACAGCAGGCCGAGCAGCGCCACCTGTGGCGCCACCAATTCCAGGCCCTTGCCCAGGGTGTGCTCCCAGCGGTCGGCGCGGCTGCCCATCACCAGCCTGACCAGGCCGCGCCCCTCGAGCTGGCGCAGGCTCTGGCCGACCTGGCCGGGCGTGAGGTTCATCACTGGATCGCGGCTGGTCTTCTGGTTGCAGGCCAGGACCAGGGCATTGAGGGTCAGCGGATAGGTTTCCGGGGTGGTCGCCTGCTTCTCGACGAGGCTGCCGAGAATCCGTGCATCGACGGCGCTCAGCGGGTCGTCGACGAACGGCGAGTTGGGCTCGGTGGACATCGCTACATCCCTATGCAAGGAAAAAGGCGCCTAGCCTAGCGCGAGTCGCCGGGGATGGCACGGAGCGTCATGTAAATAAAACCCATGAGGCGAGCCCCGACCTGCGGGGCCCGCCGGCGCGCACGGGCTCAGCGTACGGCTTCGAACAGCCCGCTGGCGCCCATGCCGCCGCCGACGCACATGGTCACCACGCCGTAGCGCAGGTTGCGCCGGCGCAGTTCGCGGACCAGATGACCGACCTGGCGCGAGCCGGTCATGCCGAACGGGTGGCCGATGGCGATGGAGCCGCCGTTGACGTTGTACTTCTCGTTGTCGATCTCCAGCCGGTCACGGCAGTACAGGCACTGCGAGGCGAAGGCTTCGTTGAGTTCCCAGAGATCGATGTCGCCGATCTTCAGCCCCTTCGCCTTGAGCAGCTTCGGCACCGAGAACACCGGACCGATGCCCATTTCGTCCGGCTCGCAGCCGGCCACGGTGAAGCCACGGAAAAAGGCCTTCGGCTCCAGGCCCAGCGCCAGCGCTTTCTCCAGGCTCATCAGCAGGGTCATCGAGGCGCCGTCGGAGAGTTGCGAGGCGTTGCCGGCGGTGACCGAACCGTCCTCGGCGAACGCCGGCTTCAGCGAGGCCAGGCCTTCGAGGGTGGTGTCCGGGCGGTTGCAGTCGTCGCGGTCGACCACTCCGTCGAGCACCTGCTTCTCGCCGCTGGCCTTGTCCTCCACCGCGTAGCGGGTGGTCATCGGCACGATCTCGTCGGCGAACAGCCCGTCCGCCTGGGCTCGCGCCATCCTCTGCTGGCTCTGCAGGGCGTAGGCATCCTGGGCCTCGCGGGTGATGCCGTAGCGACGGGCGACGATCTCGGCGGTCTGCCCCATGGGGTAGTAGATGCCCGGCACCTCCCTTTGCAGCAGCGGGTTCACCAGGTGGTCGGTGTTGACGCTCTTCAGGGTCAGGGTGATCGACTCGACGCCGCCGGCGACGATCACCTCGCTGCAACCGGAAGCGATCTGGTTGGCGGCGACGGCGATCGCCTGCAGGCCGGAGGAACAGTAGCGGTTGAGGGTCATCCCCGGCACCTGGATGCCGAGGCCGGAGAGCACCGCTACGTTGCGCCCGATGTTGTGGCCCTGGGCGCCTTCGTTGGAGCCGGCGCCGACGATGCAGTCATCCACCAGCAGCGGGTCGAGGTCGTTGCGCGCCAGCAGCGCGTCGACACAGTGGGCGGCCATGTCGTCCGGCCGGGTCAGGTTGAACTTGCCGCGGAAGGACTTGGCCAGGCCGGTCCGGACGCTGTCGACGATCACCACTTCACGCATGGGGGAACCCTCGCTGTTATTGTCGGGCGGCCGCCGGGGCAGCGGCCGGATCGAGCGAGGATAAGGCGAGGCAATCGCGCGAGGCACCGATCATTCATCCGGCGTATGCGTCGCCATCCCCTGGAGAGGACGGCGCCGCATTCCGGCAGGCCTCACTTGTCCTTCTTGTACGCCGCCTCGATGGCGTCGTTGATGGTGCGCAGCACCTTGACCCGGGCGAAGCGCTTGTCGTTGGCTTCGACCAGGGTCCAGGGCGCGATCTCGGTGCTGGTACGGTCGACCATGTCGCCCACCGCGTCCACGTACTGGTCCCACTTGTCGCGGTTGCGCCAGTCTTCCTCGGTGATCTTGTAGCGCTTGTAGGGGGTTTTCTCGCGCTCCTTGAAGCGCTCCATCTGGGTCTGCTTGTCGATCGCCAGCCAGAACTTCACCACGATGATCCCGTACTCGCTGAGCTGCTCCTCGAAGTCGTTGATCTCGCCATAGGCGCGCAGCCAGTCGGCCGGTGCGCAGAAGCCCTCGATGCGCTCCACCAGCACGCGGCCGTACCAGGAACGGTCGAAGATGGTGAACTGGCGGCGCGCCGGGATGTGCCGCCAGAAGCGCCAGAGATAGGGCTGCGCGCGCTCCTCTTCGGTCGGCGCGGCGATCGGCACGATATGGTACTGGCGCGGGTCCAGCGCGTCGGTGACACGGCGGATGGCGCCGCCCTTGCCGGCCGCGTCGTTGCCCTCGAACACCGCGACCAGCGAATGCTGGCGGAAGCGCTTGTCGCGGATCAGCCCGGCCAGGCGCGCCTGCTCGGCGGCGAGCTGCTCCTTGTAGGCGTCCTTGTCCAGGTACTGGCCCAGGTCCAGGGAGTCCAGCAGGCCACGGTTGTCCAGGCTCGACACCAGCGGTGCGGCGTGCGGCTGGCGCTTGGCGCGCTCCTTGGTGGCCAGCGCGGCCTGCAACCCTTCGAGGAGGATGCGGCCGACGGTCAGGGCGCGGTAGCGCTCGTCCGCGCCTTCCACCACGTACCAGGGCGCGTAGTCCCGGCTGGTGCGGCGCAGCACGCGCTCGCCGTAATGCACGAAGCGGTCGTAGACCTCGCTCTGCTTCCAGTCCAGCGGACTGAGCTTCCAGCTGTGCTGCGGATCCTTCTCCAGCGCCTTGAGACGCTCCTTCAACTGTTTCTTGGAGAGATGGAACCAGAACTTGAAGAGCAGCGCGCCTTCGTCGCAGAGCATGCGCTCGAAGCGTTCGGCGGCATCGATGGCCTGGTCCAGCTTGGCCTCCTTGATATGCCCCTCGACCCGCGCGTAGAGCATCTGGCTGTACCAGTTGCCGAAGAAGATACCGGTCCGCCCCTTGGGCGGCAGGCGCCGCCAGAAGCGCCACTGCGGCGGCCGCTCCAGCTCCTCGTCGGAGGGACGGAGGAAGCTCTGCACCTCGATCAGGCGCGGGTCCATCCACTCGTTGAGCAGCTTGACCGTCTCGCCCTTGCCGGCGCCCTCGATGCCGTTGATCAGGATGATCACCGGGAAGCGCGCCTGCTGCTTGAGCTCGAACTGCGCCTCGAGCAGCGCTTCGCGCAACTCGATGACGGCCTTCTCGTAGGTGTCCTTGTCGATGCTGTGGCCAACTTCCGCGGATTCGAACATGGAGGTCTCCCTTAACCTGAGTCCTTCAAGGTAGCGGATCGGCGTGCGGCTGTCTGCGCGGCGCCGCGGCATGTTCGCGCAGCGCCTCGCCGCTGGCCGGCAAAGCCCCGTAAAATGCACCATCCGCTTTTTCAGGTTCTGCCATGTCCGACTTCCAGCATGCCCAGCTCGACTGGGACGAAAACGGCCAGCCGCTATCCCGCGCCTTCGGCGACGTATATTTTTCCCGGCATTCCGGGCTCAACGAGACGCGCCATGTGTTCCTCGCCACCAACCGCCTGGCCGAGCGCTTCGCCGCGCTGGGCGACGGCGAGGTGCTGTGCATCGGCGAGACCGGCTTCGGCACCGGACTGAACTTCCTCTGCGCCTGGCAGCTGTTCGAGCGGGTCGCGCCGGCCGGCGCGCGCCTGGAGTTCGTCAGCGTGGAGAAATTCCCCCTCGCCGCCGCCGACCTGCGCCGCGCCCTGGCGCTATGGCCGGAACTGGCGCCCTGGAGCGAGGCCCTGCTGGGCCAGTACCTTGCCGTGCACCCGGGCTTCCAGCGCCTGGCGTTCGCGGGCGGAAGGGTCGGCCTGACCCTGCTGCTGGGCGATGCCCTGGAGTGCCTGCCGCAGCTCGACGCGCGGGTCGACGCCTGGTTCCTCGATGGCTTCGCCCCGGCGAAGAACCCGGACATGTGGTCGCCCGTACTGTTCGCCGAACTGGCGCGACTGTCGGCGCCGCAGGCGACCCTGGGCACCTTCACCAGCGCCGGTTTCGTCCGCCGCGGGCTGATCGAGGCCGGTTTCGCCATGCAACGGGTACCGGGCTACGGGCAGAAGCGCGAGATGCTCGGCGGCACCTACCAGGGGCCGCCGGCGAACGCCGGCAAGCCCTGGTACGCACGCCCCGCGCCCCACGCCGGGCGCCGCGCGGCACTGGTGGTCGGCGGCGGCCTGGCCGGCTGCGCCAGCGCCGCCAGCCTCGCCGCGCGCGGCTGGCAGGTGACCCTGATCGAACGCCATCCCGGCCTCGCCCGGGAAGCCTCGGGCAACCCCCAGGGCGTGCTCTACCTGAAACTCTCGGCCCACGGCACGCCGCTGTCGCGCCTGGTGCTCAGCGGCTTCGGCCATACCCGCCGGCTGCTCGAACGCCTGCGGCGCGGCCACGACTGGGACGCCTGCGGCGTACTGCAACTGGCCTTCGACGCCAAGGAAGCGCAACGCCAGGCGCAACTGGCCGCAGCCTTCCCCGCCGACCTGCTGCACGGCCTGGACCGCGAGCAGGCCGAGCGCCTCGCCGGCGTCGCCCTGCCCGCCGGCGGCCTGTTCTATCCCGAAGCCGGCTGGGTCCATCCGCCCGCGCTGTGCCAGGCCCTGGCCGCCACCCCCGGGATCACCCTGCTGAGCGGCCGGGCAGTACGCTTGCGCCGCGAGGGCGACGACTGGTGCGCCTACGCCGGCGACGAATGCCTGGCCCGCGCGCCACTCGCGATCCTCGCCACCGCCGCCGACATCCGCGACTTCCCGCCCGCCGCCGAGCTGCCGCTGAAGCGCATTCGCGGGCAGGTCACCCGCCTGCCGGCCACCCCGCAAAGCCGGGCGCTGCGCACCGTGGTCTGCGCCGAGGGCTACGTCGCACCGCCGCGTGGCGACGAACACACCCTCGGCGCCAGCTTCGACTTCAAGAGCGAAGACCTGGCGCCGACCCTCGCCGAACACCAGGGCAACCTCGAACTGCTGCGGGAAATATCCCCCGACCTGCTGCAGCGCCTGGGCGCCGACGACCTGCCGCTGGAGCGCCTGGAAGGCCGCGCGGCATTCCGCTGCACCAGCCCCGACTACCTGCCCCTGGTAGGCCCGCTGGCCGAGCGCGCGGCCTTCGACGAGGCCTACGCGGTGCTCGCCCGCGACGCCCGCCAGGTGCCGGAGCGGGCCTGCCCCTGGCTGCCAGGCCTGTACCTGAACAGCGGCCACGGCTCGCGCGGGCTGATCAGCGCGCCGCTGTCCGGCGAACTGCTGGCGGCGTGGATCTGCGGCGAGCCGCTGCCGCTGCCGCGCGCGGTGGCCGAGGCCTGCCACCCGAACCGCTTCCTGCTGCGCGACCTGGTGCGCGGGCAGCGCGGCTGAAGCCCCGGGCGCACCGATTTGCGCTACCCTTCGGGCCTGCCGCACGCGCAGGCCATACCGGACCACCGGCTGGCTCACCCGCGGAAACAGTTGATCGACGATGGATGTACTGCTCTTCGAATCCCTGGGCATCGGCGCCGTTCTCGGCCTGCTGCTCGGCCTCACCGGCGCCGGCGGCTCGCTGGTCGCCCTGCCCCTGCTGCTCAGCCTGCACCTGCCGCTGCGCGACGCCATCGGCGTGAGCCTCGGCGCGGTCGCCCTGTCGGCGCTGATCGGCGCCATCCCGCGCGCGCGCCAGGGCCAGGTGGCCTGGCGGCCGGTGCTGGTCCTGGCGCTGGCCGGCCTGCCGAGCAACGCCGTCGGCCAATGGCTCGGCCGCTTCGTCCCGGAAGGCGTGCTGATCGTCGCCTTCTGCCTGCTGGTGCTCTGGTCGGCCTGGCGCATGTGGCGCGGCGCCGGGATGAAACGCGAGGCCAGCGACCAGGCACGGAGCCTGCCGCTGCTCGGCATCGGCCTGGCGGTCGGCTTGCTGTCGGGATTGATGGGCGTGGGCGGCGGTTTCCTGGTGGTGCCGGGGCTGCTCTGGTTCACCCCGCTGTCGATGATGGCCGCCACCGCCACCTCGATGGCGGTGATCGCGCTGGTCTCCGGCGGCGGCTTCCTGATCTACCTGACCGGCGCCCACCCGCCGCTGCCGCTGCTCGGCGGCCTCGCCGCCGGCGGCGCGGTCGGCGTGCTCGGCGGCAACCTGCTGGCGCAGCGCCTCGGCGGCCCGACCCTGCAACGCCTGTTCGCGCTGATGCTGGTGGCGGTGAGCTTCTCCCTGGCGGCGCAGAAGCTCTACGGCGGGTAGCTTTCCTCGGCGGCCGGGGCACCGGGGAAGCGGCGTTATGCGCCCTGCTCGACGGTCATGCCATGTCGTCGGGCGGATATCGCTGGGTCGGCGGATAACGCCGACGGCGTTATCCGCCCTACGCGGAGGTCACGCCATGGCGTACAACGCGCTTGTCCACCAGCCTGCACCGGCAAGGCATCGGCAGGTTCGCCAGGTAAAGACCGCCGACGCGACTGTCTTTCGTAGCGAACCTGGCGCCCTCACTCTTCTTCGACGTCCTCTTCCGGCAGGCCGAACAGGTCGGCCGCGCGCAGCAGCGCGGCCAGCAGGCCGTGGCGCTCCCACTCGGGCAACGCGGCGAAGCGCTCGATCACGTACTCCGGCAATAGCGGCGGCGCTTCCGCCAGGGCTTCGTGGCCGGCCGGGTCGAGGTGCAGCCAGGACTTGCGCCGGTCCTGTTCGTCGCGCCGACGATAGAGCAGGCCGCGTCCTTCGAGGCGGTCGAGCACGCCGGAGAGCGATGCCTGGGACAGGCTGACCAGCTTGGCCAGTTGCGTCGCGGTCAGTTCTCCCTCCACCGCCAGGACATGCAGGATCAGCAATTGCAGCGGGGTCAGGCCGCCGTATCGGCTGAGACGCTTGGAGTGGATTTCAGCGGCCTGCTGGAGGCGGCGGATGGCGCGGAAAATAGCGAGCGAATAGGTATCGGCAGCGGTCTTATTACTTTCAACCATAATAAATTCGGGTATACGGATTTAATGGTTGATGGGGCA
>NZ_KV812684.1:0-417 GCF_001813485.1 Pseudomonas sp. HMSC067G02 | reverse complement strand
TCCACCAGTTGCTCGAACGGCAGGTCCTGGTGCGCCTGAGCCTCCAGCGCGCGTTGGCGGGCCTGGGCCAGCAGCTCGTCGAAGCCCATCCGACCGTCCAGGTCGGCCTTGAGCACCTGGGTGTTGACGAAGAAGCCGATCAGCCGCTCGATCTCCACGCGGTTGCGATTGGCGATCGGCACGCCGACACGGATATCCGCCTGCCCGCTGTAGCGATACAACAGCGCCTGGAACGAGGCCAGCAACAGCATGAAACTACTGGCGCCTTCACGCTGGGCCAAGGCTCTCACGGCCTCGACCAGTTCCCGCGATAGCTCGAAACCCAACTGCGCGCCACGATGGCTCTGCCGGGCCGGCCGCGGCCGATCGAACGGCAACTCCAGCACCGGCTGCTCGCCGCCCAGCAGGCCGGTCCAG
>NZ_KV812683.1:0-368 GCF_001813485.1 Pseudomonas sp. HMSC067G02 | reverse complement strand
CCGTCACGTTTTATTTGCGGAACGGCTATTCCCAATGCACGCAATTTCTGCATCGGGTTCATGAACTCGCGATTGCGTTTTATCCGGCCGTTCTCGAGTTCGAAGGAATGGATGTAGTGGTTCTCGCAATAGCCCTGCGGATACCCTGGGACCAGCGCCTTGCCGCGCCCGTCGCACTCGACCCAGAAGTGGTTCGGATCCTCGGTCTCGAAGATCCGCACGTTGTGCCACTCCCAGTCGGGGAAGCAGCGCTCGAGCCACTCGGCGAGCCGCCTGAGGCTCTCATGGCCCCGGAAAACCAGGGGTTCACCGCTTTCCGTGGTCCAGTTGCCGGCGCAGCCGTCCTCGACGAACAGGCTGTGCCGCTG
>NZ_KV812682.1:0-15413 GCF_001813485.1 Pseudomonas sp. HMSC067G02 | reverse complement strand
CAACGTGACCGATGGTGCCGACGTTGACGTGCGGTTTGTTACGTTCGAATTTTTCCTTAGCCACGACAGTAAACCTCTTACTTAAAGGGCTGAATCAACCTTGTTTTTTAACCAGCGCTTCGACGATGTTCGACGGAGCTTCGGCGTATTTGGAGAATTCCATGGAGTAGCTCGCGCGACCCTGGGACATGGAACGCACGTCGGTCGCATAACCGAACATCTCACCCAGCGGAACCTCGGCACGAATAACCTTACCGGAAACCGTGTCCTCCATCCCCTGAATCAGACCACGACGACGGTTCAGGTCGCCCATCACGTCACCCATGTAGTCCTCAGGAGTCACCACCTCTACCTTCATGATCGGCTCGAGCACCTTGCCGCCGCCCTTCTGGGCCAGCTGCTTGGTCGCCATGGAAGCAGCGATCTTGAACGCCATCTCGTTGGAGTCGACGTCATGGTAGGAACCATCGAAAACGGTAGCCTTCAGGCCGATGAGCGGATAGCCGGCAACGACGCCGTTCTTCATCTGCTCTTCGATACCCTTCTGGATCGCCGGGATGTATTCCTTCGGAACCACACCGCCCACGACTTCGTTCTCGAACACCAGGCCTTCGGTGATGTTGCCCTTCTCGTCCACGTCCGCGGCCGAGAAACGGATCCAGCAATGACCGAACTGACCGCGACCACCGGACTGGCGAACGAACTTGCCTTCGATCTCCACGTTGTCCTTGGTGATGGTCTCACGGTAGGCAACCTGCGGCTTGCCGATGTTGGCCTCGACGCCGAACTCGCGCTTCATGCGGTCGACGATGATGTCCAGGTGCAGCTCGCCCATGCCGGAGATGATGGTCTGACCGGACTCTTCGTCGGTCTTGACACGGAACGACGGGTCTTCCTGGGCCAGCTTGCCGAGGGCGATACCCATCTTCTCCTGGTCAGCCTTGGTCTTCGGCTCTACAGCGACCGAGATTACCGGCTCGGGGAAGTCCATGCGCTCGAGGATGATCGGCTTCTCGATCGAGCACAGGGTGTCACCAGTGGTGACGTCCTTCATGCCGATCAGGGCAGCGATGTCGCCTGCGCGCACTTCCTTGATCTCTTCACGCTGGTTGGCGTGCATCTGCACCATCCGACCGACGCGCTCTTTCTTGCCTTTCACCGAGTTCAGGACGGAGTCGCCGGAACTCAGGACGCCGGAGTAAACGCGGGCGAAGGTCAGGGTACCGACGAACGGGTCGGTAGCGATCTTGAACGCCAGAGACGAGAACGGTTCGTTGTCGTCGGCATGACGCTCGTCTTCGACGGTCTCGTCGTCCGGGCTGACGCCCTTGATCGCAGGGATCTCGGTCGGAGCCGGGAGGTAGTCGATGACGGCATCGAGAACCAGCGGAACGCCCTTGTTCTTGAACGAGGAACCGCAGACGGCCGGAACGATCTCGCACGCCAGGGTGCGCAGACGCAGGCCTTCCTTGATCTCGGCTTCGGAGAGCTCGCCCTCTTCGAGGTACTTGTTCATCAGCTCTTCGTTGGCTTCGGCCGCAGCCTCGACCATGCTGGAACGCCACTCTTCGGCCAGGTCCTTGAGCTCCGCAGGAATTTCTTCCTCGCGGTAGGTCATGCCCTTGTCGTCATCGTTCCAGTAGATGGCCTTCATCTTGATCAGGTCGACCTGACCGACGAAGTTCTCTTCAGCGCCGATGGCGAGCTGGACCGGAACCGGGGTATGACCCAGGCGCTTCTTGATCTGCTCGACGACGCGCAGGAAGTTCGCGCCCTGGCGGTCCATCTTGTTGACGTAGACGATGCGCGGTACGCCGTACTTGTTGGCCTGACGCCATACGGTTTCCGACTGCGGCTCTACGCCGGAGGTGCCACAGAACACCACGACAGCGCCATCCAGCACACGCAGGGAACGCTCCACCTCGATGGTGAAGTCTACGTGGCCGGGGGTGTCGATGACGTTTACGCGATAGTTGTCGTACTGACCGCGCGAGCCCTTCCAGAAGGTGGTAACGGCAGCGGAGGTAATGGTGATACCGCGCTCCTGCTCCTGCACCATCCAGTCGGTGGTCGCAGCGCCGTCATGCACTTCGCCCAGCTTGTGGTTGACGCCGGTATAGAACAGAACCCGCTCCGTGGTGGTGGTCTTGCCCGCGTCAACGTGGGCACAGATACCGATATTACGGTAGCGGTTGATGGGTGTAGTACGGGCCACAATAAGGTCCTCGGGGGTTGGGCAGCGCGATTAGAACCGGTAGTGCGAGAAGGCCTTGTTGGCCTCTGCCATACGGTGCACGTCTTCACGCTTCTTGACTGCTGCGCCCTTGCCTTCAGCGGCATCCAGCAGCTCGCCAGCCAGGCGCAGAGCCATGGACTTCTCGCCACGCTTGCGGGCGAAGTCCACCAGCCAACGCATGGCCAGGGCATTACGACGGGACGGACGGACTTCGACCGGAACCTGGTAAGTCGCACCACCTACGCGGCGGGACTTCACTTCGACCAGCGGAGCGATGGCATCGAGAGCTTTTTCGAAGGTTTCCAGGGGATCGGCCTTGCCGCGTTCCTTCACCTTGTCCAGCGCACCGTAAACGATACGCTCGGCAACGGCTTTCTTGCCGCTTTCCATCACGTGGTTCATGAACTTGGCCAGGATCTGGCTTCCGTATTTCGGATCAGCCAGCACTTCACGCTTGGCCGCTACACGACGTCTTGGCATTGATAAGCCCTCAAACGGTCTTCAGGTTAGCCCGGGACCATAACAGTCAAGTTACGCCCGACCTTACTCTTATCGACTCAGATAAATATAAAAACGCTATTACTTCGGACGCTTGGCGCCGTACTTCGAACGACCCTGCTTACGGTCTTTGACACCCGAGGTGTCCAGCGAACCGCGCACGGTGTGGTAACGCACACCCGGAAGGTCCTTTACACGACCGCCACGGATCAGCACTACGCTGTGCTCTTGCAGGTTGTGACCTTCACCACCGATGTACGAGGAAACCTCGAAACCGTTGGTCAGACGTACACGGCATACCTTACGCAGTGCCGAGTTCGGCTTTTTCGGCGTGGTGGTGTATACGCGGGTGCATACGCCACGACGTTGCGGGCAGTTTTGCAGCGCAGGCACGTCGCTCTTGTCGACCATGCGCTTGCGCGGCTTACGCACCAGCTGGTTGATAGTTGCCATCTATAGCTCCACTGATTGTCTTACGACACACAAACGAAATGACAGAGCGTGCGCCCTGCCAATTTTCGGGGTACAAAATAGTAAAGAGGTTCTTGTACACCGTCAAGACAAAGCCCCGGCTATCGGGATAGCCGGGGCTTGTCGTTGATGCTTAGTTACCGCTCGAGTTCAGCGCTTCGGTCAGTGCGGCTTCCGCCTCGCTGGCACTCACACGCTGCGGCTTGCCGAGGTCGCGCTGACGCTTGCGCTCGCTGTGGTAAGCCAGACCGGTACCGGCCGGGATCAGGCGACCCACGACCACGTTCTCTTTCAGACCACGCAGGAAGTCGCGCTTGCCGGTGACCGCCGCCTCGGTGAGAACGCGGGTGGTCTCCTGGAACGACGCCGCGGAAATGAACGACTCGGTCGACAGGGAGGCCTTGGTGATACCCAGCAGAACCCGCTCGTACTTGGCCGGGAACTTGTCCTCGGTACCGAGCTGTTCGTTCTCTTCCAGCACCTGGGTGAGTTCCACCTGGTCGCCTTTGATGAAGCTGGAGTCGCCGGACTCACTGACTTCGACCTTGCGCAGCATCTGACGCAGGATGGTCTCGATGTGCTTGTCGTTGATCTTCACGCCCTGCAGACGGTAGACGTCCTGGATCTCGTTGACGATGTACTTCGCCAGCGAGCTCACGCCCAGCAGGCGCAGGATGTCGTGCGGGTTGCTCGGACCGTCGGAGATGACTTCGCCGCGGTTCACCTGTTCGCCTTCGAACACGTTCAGGTGACGCCACTTCGGAATCAGCTCCTCGTACGGATCGCTGCCATCGTTCGGCGTGATGACCAGGCGGCGCTTGCCCTTGGTCTCCTTGCCGAAGGAGATGGTGCCGCTGATTTCCGCCAGGATCGAAGGCTCTTTCGGACGACGAGCCTCGAACAGGTCGGCAACGCGCGGCAGACCACCGGTGATGTCACGGGTCTTCGAGGTTTCCTGCGGGATACGCGCGACAACGTCACCGATGCTCACCTTGGCGCCGTCGGTCAGGTTGACCAGGGCGTTGGCCGGCAGGAAGTACTGCGCCGGTACGTCGGTACCCGGCAGCAGCAGGTCCTTGCCCGCGGCATCGATCAGCTTCACGGCCGGACGGATGTCCTTGCCGGCAGCCGGACGGTCCTTCGGATCCATCACTTCGATGTTGGTCAGGCCGGTCAGTTCGTCGGTCTGACGCTTGACGGTGATGCCCTCTTCCATGCCCACGAAGGCCACGGTACCGTCCACCTCGGTGACGATCGGGTGGGTGTGCGGGTCCCACTTGGCGACGATGGCGCCCGGGTCGACCTTGTCACCTTCCTTGACCGAGATCACCGCACCGTACGGCAGCTTGTAGCGCTCGCGCTCGCGACCGAAGTCGTCGGCAACCGCCAGTTCGCCGGAACGGGAAACCGCGACCAGCGCGCCGTCGGCACGAACCACATGCTTCAGGTTGTGCAGGCGGATGGTACCGCCGTTCTTCACCTGGACGTTGTCGGCCGCGGAGGTCCGGCTGGCCGCACCGCCGATGTGGAAGGTACGCATGGTCAGCTGGGTGCCCGGCTCACCGATGGACTGGGCAGCGATGACACCGACCGCCTCGCCGATGTTGACGCGATGGCCACGGGCCAGGTCGCGGCCGTAGCACATGGCGCAGATGCCATGACGGGTTTCGCAGGTGATCGGGGAACGCACCACCACTTCGTCGACGCTCATCACTTCGAGGAAGTCGACCCACTTCTCGTCGATCAGGGTGCCGGCCGGCACGATGACCTCGTCGCTGCCCGGCTTGAACACGTCGCGCGCGATCACACGGCCGAGCACGCGCTCGCCGAGCGGTTCGACCACGTCGCCGCCTTCGATGTGCGGCGACATCAGCAGGCCGTGCTCGGTACCGCAATCGATCTCGGTCACTACCAGATCCTGGGCCACGTCGACCAGACGACGGGTCAGGTAACCGGAGTTCGCGGTCTTCAGCGCGGTATCCGCCAGACCCTTACGAGCACCGTGGGTGGAGATGAAGTACTGGAGTACGTTCAGGCCTTCACGGAAGTTCGCGGTGATCGGGGTCTCGATGATCGAGCCGTCCGGCTTGGCCATCAGGCCACGCATACCTGCCAGCTGACGGATCTGGGCCGCGGAGCCCCGCGCACCCGAGTCAGCCATCATGTACATGGAGTTGAAGGACTCCTGGTCGACTTCCTTGCCCTCGCGATCGACGACCTTCTCTTTCGAGAGGTTGGCCATCATCGCCTTGGACACTTCGTCGTTGGCCTTCGACCACAGGTCGATCACCTTGTTGTACTTCTCGCCCTGGGTTACCAGGCCGGAGGCGTACTGGCTCTCGATCTCCTTCACTTCGTCGGTGGCGGCGTTGATGATCCGCGCCTTCTCGTCCGGGATGACGAAGTCGTTGACGCCGATGGACACGCCGGAAATGGTCGAGTAGGCGAAACCGGTGTACATCAGCTGGTCGGCGAAGATGACGGTGTCCTTCAGACCCACCACGCGATAGCAGTGGTTGATCAGCTTGGAGATCGCCTTCTTCTTCATCGACTGGTTGACCACGTCGAACGGCAGCCCGGCCGGAACGACCTGGAACAGCAGCGCGCGGCCGACGGTGGTGTCGACGATACGGGTATTGGCGGTCAGTTGGCCGTCTTCACCCTTGATCTTTTCGTTGATGCGCACTTTCACGCGAGCGTGCAGGGACGCCTGGCCGCTGCGGTAGGCGCGGTCGACTTCCTGCAGGTCGGCGAAGGCCATGCCCTCGCCCTTCGCGTTGATCGCTTCACGGGTCATGTAGTACAGACCCATTACCACGTCCTGCGACGGAACGATGATCGGCTCGCCGTTGGCGGGCGACAGGATGTTGTTGGTGGACATCATCAGCGCGCGCGCTTCCAGCTGGGCCTCGAGGGTCAGCGGAACGTGGACGGCCATCTGGTCACCGTCGAAGTCGGCGTTGTACGCGGCGCAGACCAGCGGGTGCAGCTGGATCGCCTTGCCTTCGATGAGGACCGGCTCGAACGCCTGGATGCCCAGACGGTGCAGGGTCGGCGCACGGTTCAGGAGAACCGGATGCTCGCGGATGACTTCGGCGAGAACGTCCCAGACCTCGGGCAGCTCGCGCTCGACCATTTTCTTGGCGGCCTTGATGGTGGTGGCCATGCCACGACCTTCCAGCTTGCCGAAGATGAACGGCTTGAACAGCTCCAGGGCCATCTTCTTCGGCAGACCGCACTGGTGCAGGCGCAGGGTCGGGCCCACGGTGATCACGGAACGACCGGAGTAGTCCACGCGCTTGCCGAGCAGGTTCTGACGGAAGCGACCTTGCTTGCCCTTGATCATGTCGGCCAGCGACTTCAGCGGACGCTTGTTCGAGCCGGTGATGGCGCGACCGCGACGGCCGTTGTCGAGCAGGGCGTCGACGGCTTCCTGCAGCATGCGCTTTTCGTTGCGCACGATGATGTCCGGAGCGGCCAGGTCGAGCAGGCGCTTCAGACGGTTGTTACGGTTGATCACCCGACGATACAGGTCGTTCAGGTCGGAAGTCGCGAAGCGACCGCCATCCAGCGGAACCAGCGGACGCAGGTCCGGCGGCAGCACCGGCAGGACGGTCAGGACCATCCACTCAGGCTTGTTGCCGGAGCCCTGGAAGGCTTCCATCAGCTTCAGGCGCTTGGACAGCTTCTTGATCTTGGTTTCCGAGTTGGTCTGCGGAATCTCTTCGCGCAGGCGGCCGATCTCGTGCTCCAGATCGATGGCGTTGAGCAGTTCGTGAACGGCTTCGGCGCCCATGCGAGCATCGAAATCGTCACCGAACTCTTCGAGGGCCTCGAAGTATTGCTCGTCGTTCAGCAGCTGGCCCTTTTCCAGGGTGGTCATGCCCGGATCGATCACCACGTAGCTCTCGAAATAGAGCACGCGCTCGATATCGCGCAGGGTCATGTCCAGCAGCAGGCCGATACGGGACGGCAGCGACTTCAGGAACCAGATGTGGGCAACCGGCGAAGCCAGCTCGATGTGGCCCATGCGCTCGCGGCGCACCTTGGCCAGGGCGACTTCCACGCCGCACTTCTCGCAGATCACACCGCGGTGCTTGAGGCGCTTGTACTTGCCGCACAGGCACTCGTAGTCCTTCACCGGGCCGAAGATCTTGGCGCAGAACAGGCCGTCGCGCTCCGGCTTGAAGGTACGGTAGTTGATGGTTTCCGGCTTTTTAACTTCGCCGAAAGACCAGGAACGAATCATCTCGGGCGAAGCCAGGCCAATACGGATGGCATCGAACTCTTCGATTTGACCCTGGTTTTTCAACAGATTAAGCAAGTCTTTCAAGGCCTTTCCTCCTCACGGACCCGGTGCGACCGGCCTTGACCAGCCGCACCGTCTAGCGTCACGTGTTATTCGGTTTCCAGTTCGATGTCGATGCCGAGCGAACGGATCTCTTTGATCAGAACGTTGAAGGACTCGGGCATGCCGGCCTCCATGCGGTGATCGCCGTCCACGATGTTCTTGTACATCTTGGTCCGGCCGTTCACGTCGTCCGACTTGACCGTCAGCATTTCCTGCAGGGTGTACGCCGCGCCATAGGCTTCCAGCGCCCACACCTCCATCTCACCGAAGCGCTGACCACCGAACTGTGCCTTACCACCCAGCGGCTGCTGGGTAACCAGGCTGTACGAGCCGGTGGAACGGGCGTGCATCTTGTCGTCCACCAGGTGGTTCAGCTTGAGCATGTACATGTAGCCGACGGTGGTCGGACGCTCGAACTGGTTGCCGGTACGGCCGTCGAACAGACGCATCTGGCCACTTTCCGGCAGGTCGGCCAGCTTCAGCATGGCCTTGATCTCGCGTTCCTTGGCGCCATCGAACACCGGGGTCGCCATCGGTACGCCACCGCGCAGGTTCTTGGCCAGCGCGAGGATCTCGTTGTCGCCCAGCTCGTCGAGGTTTTCCTCGCGACCGCCGATCTCGTTGTAGATCTCGTGCAGGAACTTACGCAGTTCGGCGACCTTGCGCTGCTCTTCGAGCATGCGGTTGATCTTCTCGCCCAGCCCCTTGGCCGCGAGGCCCAGGTGGGTTTCGAGGATCTGGCCGACGTTCATACGCGACGGTACGCCCAACGGGTTGAGGACGATGTCGACCGGGGTGCCGTTGGCATCGTGCGGCATGTCTTCCACCGGCATGATCACCGAGACCACCCCCTTGTTACCGTGACGGCCGGCCATCTTGTCGCCCGGCTGGATGCGACGCTTGATCGCCAGGTAGACCTTGACGATCTTCAGCACGCCCGGAGCCAGGTCGTCGCCCTGCTGCAGCTTGCGCTTCTTGTCCTCGAACTTGTCGTCCAGGAGCTGGCGACGATCGCTGATGTAGGCCTGGGCCTTCTCCAGCTGTTCGTTCAGGGCGTCGTCGGCCATGCGCAGCTTGAACCACTGGCCGCGCTCGAGACCGTCGAGGTAGTCGTCGGTGATCTCCGTGCCCTTCTTCAACGCCGGGCCACCTTCAGCCTTGGCACCGACCAGGGCGGCACGCAGACGCTCGAAGGTCGCGCCTTCGACGATGCGGAACTCTTCGTTCAGGTCCTTGCGGATCTGGTCGAGTTGCATCTTCTCGATGGACAGAGCGCGGGAGTCGCGCTCGACGCCGTCGCGGGTGAAGACCTGAACGTCGATGACGGTACCCTTGGTGCCGGTCGGCACACGCAGGGAGGTGTCCTTCACGTCGGACGCCTTCTCACCGAAGATCGCGCGCAGCAGCTTCTCTTCCGGAGTCAGCTGGGTCTCGCCTTTCGGAGTGACCTTGCCGACCAGGATGTCGCCGGCCTGCACTTCGGCGCCGACGTAGACGATACCGGCTTCGTCCAGCTTGTTCAGCGCGGCCTCGCCCACGTTCGGGATGTCCGCGGTGATTTCCTCTGGGCCAAGCTTGGTGTCACGAGCGACGCAGGTCAGTTCCTGGATGTGGATCGTGGTGAAACGATCTTCCTGGACCACGCGCTCGGACAGGCAGATGGAGTCTTCGAAGTTGAAGCCGTTCCAGGGCATGAACGCTACGCGCATGTTCTGGCCCAGGGCCAGTTCGCCCATGTCGGTGGACGGACCGTCGGCCAGGATGTCGCCGCGCGCAACCACGTCACCCTTGCTCACCAGCGGACGCTGGTTGATGCAGGTGTTCTGGTTGGAACGGGTGTACTTGGTCAGGTTGTAGATGTCGACACCCGCTTCGCCGGTCTCGACCTCGTCATCCGCCACGCGAACCACGACACGGCTGGCATCGACCGAGTCGATCACACCGCCACGGCGAGCCACGACGCAGACGCCGGAGTCGCGCGCCACGTTGCGCTCCATGCCGGTACCCACCAGCGGCTTGTCGGCGCGCAGGGTCGGCACGGCCTGACGCTGCATGTTCGAGCCCATGAGTGCGCGGTTGGCGTCATCGTGCTCGAGGAACGGAATCAGCGAGGCAGCTACGGAAACGACCTGCTTCGGCGACACGTCCATCAGGGTCACGTCTTCCGGCGCCTTCACGGTGAATTCGTTCAGGTGACGCACGGCCACCAGTTCGTCCACCAGTTGACCCTTCTCGTTGAGGGTCGCCGAAGCCTGGGCGATGACGTGGTCGGCTTCTTCGATCGCCGACAGGAACACGATCTCGTCGGTTACCAGGCTGTCCTTGACTACGCGGTACGGGCTCTCGAGGAAGCCGTACTTGTTGGTGCGGGCGTAGGTCGCCAGGGAGTTGATCAGACCGATGTTCGGACCTTCAGGGGTTTCGATCGGGCACACGCGGCCGTAGTGGGTCGGGTGTACGTCACGAACCTCGAAGCCCGCACGCTCACGGGTCAGACCGCCCGGGCCGAGCGCGGAGACGCGGCGCTTGTGGGTGATCTCGGAAAGCGGGTTGTTCTGGTCCATGAACTGCGACAGCTGGCTCGAACCGAAGAACTCCTTGATCGCGGCAGCCACCGGCTTGGCGTTGATCAGGTCCTGCGGCATCAGGCCTTCGCTTTCGGCCATGGACAGGCGTTCCTTGACCGCGCGCTCGACGCGCACCAGGCCCACGCGGAACTGGTTCTCGGCCATTTCGCCGACGCAACGGACGCGACGGTTGCCCAGGTGGTCGATGTCATCGACGATGCCCTTGCCGTTACGGATGTCGACGAGGGTCTTGAGCACATCGATGATGTCTTCCTTGCTCAGGACGCCCGGACCTTCGATCTCGGTACGACCGATACGGCGGTTGAACTTCATCCGGCCCACGGCCGACAGGTCGTAACGCTCGGCGCTGAAGAACAGGTTGCCGAACAGGGTCTCGGCAGCTTCCTTGGTCGGCGGCTCGCCCGGACGCATCATCCGGTAGATTTCGACCAGGGCTTCCAGCTGGTTGCTGGTGTTGTCGATCTTCAGGGTGTCGGAGATGAACGGACCGCAGTCGATGTCGTTGGTGTACAGAGTCTCGATGCGCACGACCTGGGCCTTGGCCACCTTGGCCAGGAGGTCGAGGGTCAGCTCGGTGTTGCACTCGGCGATGATCTCGCCGGTAGCCGGATGCACGATCGCCTTGGCGATGGTACGGCCGATCAGGTAGTCGAACGGCACTTCCAGCTGGCTCACGCCAGCCTTTTCCAGCTGGTTGATGTGGCGGGCAGTGATACGACGCCCCTGCTCCACGATCACCTTGCCGCTGCCATCCTTGATGTCGATGCTCGCGACTTCACCGCGCAGACGCTGCGGGACCAGTTCCAGGTTCAGGGTCTCGCCCTTGATGTGGAAGACGTTGGTCGCGTAGAAGGCGTTGAGGATCTCTTCGGTGCTGTAGCCGAGCGCGCGCAGCAGTACCGAGGCCGGCAGCTTGCGGCGACGGTCGATACGGACGAACACGCAGTCCTTCGGATCGAACTCGAAGTCCAGCCAGGAACCGCGGTAAGGAATGATCCGCGCGGAGTACAGCAGCTTGCCGGAGCTGTGGGTCTTGCCACGGTCGTGGTCGAAGAACACGCCCGGGGAACGGTGCAGCTGGGAGACGATGACACGCTCGGTACCGTTGATGATGAAGGTACCGTTCTCGGTCATCAGGGGGATTTCCCCCATGTAGACTTCTTGTTCCTTGATGTCCTTGATCGCCTTGTTCGACGACTCGCGGTCGAAGATGATCAGGCGAACTTTCACGCGCAGCGGTACGGCGAAGGTCACGCCGCGCAGCACGCACTCCTTGACATCGAATGCCGGCTCACCCAGACGGTAGCCGACGTATTCCAGGGCAGCATTGCCGGAATAGCTGATAATCGGGAAAACGGACTTGAAGGCCGCGTGCAGACCGATATCGCGGAACTGCTCCTTGGTTGCGCCAGCCTGCAGGAATTCGCGATAGGAATCCAGCTGGATGGCCAGCAAATACGGCACATCCATGACGTCCGGCAACTTGCTAAAGTCCTTGCGGATACGTTTTTTCTCAGTGTATGAGTAAGCCATCAGCGTTCCCCAGCTTGGTCACCTGCTTGTTTGGCGTCTCCGACGGGAGCAGCCGGAAAATCTTGCAGACCCCTTGGCCTGCATTGCCCACTCGGGGCACTTTCACGTCGTGGGTGGAACGCCCGAGGCGAGTCCACCCATAACGGAAAAAGGCCGGTGGCAAAAGCCACCAGCCATCAGCCTTTCGCTTGACGCTCGGGCTGTAGACGCAAGGTCGTCGCTTACTTGAGCTCGACTTTGGCGCCTGCTTCTTCCAGGGCTTTCTTGGCGGCTTCGGCCTCTTCTTTCGAAGCGCCTTCCTTCACCACGCCCGGAGCGCCGTCTACGACAGCCTTGGCTTCTTTCAGACCCAGACCGGTCAGTTCGCGAACGACCTTGATCACGTTCACTTTCTTGTCGCCAGCTTCGGCCAGGACGATGGTGAACTCGGTCTGCTCTTCGGCAGCGGCAGCAGCCGGGCCAGCAGCGGCAACGGTAGCGGCAGCAGCGGTAACGCCGAACTTCTCTTCCATCGCCTTGATCAGTTCGACCACTTGCATGACGGACATTTCGGATACGGCGTTGATGATGTCTTCGTTGGTCAGAGCCATGACTCTAATTCCTGTATTGGGGGACGGCCTGCGGCCATCGTATTAAACAAATAAGATTGAAAGCGCTTGCGAGCCGACTTAGGCGGCAGCAGCTTCTTTCTGGTCGCGAATGGCCGCCAGAGTACGAGCCAGCTTGCTGGTAGCGCCCTGAATCACGCTCATCAGCTGCGATACGGCTTCGTCGTAGGTCGGCAGGCTTGCCAGTACGTCGATCTGATTGGCTGCGAGGAACTGACCCTCGAAGGCAGCCGCCTTGATCTCGAACTTGTCCTGACCCTTGGCGAACTCACGGAAGATACGAGCGGCAGCGCCCGGATGTTCGTTGGAGAAAGCGATCAGGGTCGGGCCTTTGAACACGTCGTTGAGCACGTCGAACTGGGTGCCTTCAACGGCGCGCTTGAGCAGGGTGTTACGTACGACTTTCACGTACACACCAGCTTCGCGGGCCTCTTTACGGAGTCCGGTCATGGCGCCTACGGTCACGCCACGGGCATCGGCCACGACAGCGGACAGGGCAGCTTTGGCAGCCTCGTTGACTTCAGCGACGATGGCCTTCTTGTCTTCGAGTTTAATTGCCACGGGTTTACTCCTGGATGTTACCGTTTCGTCCAGCCGGGGCCGGACGTCGTTTTGGTGTCTGATTCGGTAACCGAATCGGGAGCACCATCTGCGTAGGCTTGTGGTTTAAGGCTTGCGCCACCTACGGTCTTGGATAGCCCCCGCCAGGCAGGGACCCCAATACCTGTGCAGCGGGCAGAACCCGCTGCACGATTTCACTTAGGCTTCCAGGGAAGCCAGGTCGATCTGCAGGCCCGGACCCATGGTGGTGCTCAGGGTCACGCGCTTGACGTACACGCCTTTCGACGAGGACGGCTTCAGGCGCTTCAGGTCAGCCAGCAGTGCTTCAACGTTCTGCTGCAGCTTGGCCGGTTCGAAATCGACCTTACCGACGGAGCTGTGGATGATGCCGTTCTTGTCGGTACGGAAACGTACCTGACCAGCCTTGGCATTCTTCACGGCGGTAGCGACGTCCGGAGTCACGGTGCCGACTTTCGGGTTCGGCATCAGACCACGCGGGCCGAGGATCTGGCCCAGCTGACCGACGACACGCATGGCATCCGGGGAAGCGATGACGACGTCGTAGTTCAGGTCGCCGCCTTTCATTTCGGCAGCCAGCTCGTCCATACCCACCTTGTCGGCGCCGGCAGCCAGAGCGGCTTCGGCAGCCGGACCCTGGGTGAAGACGGCAACGCGGACGCTCTTGCCGGTGCCGTTCGGCAGGACGGTGGCGCCACGAACGACCTGGTCGGATTTACGCGGATCGACGCCGAGGTTCACGGCAACGTCCACGGACTCCTTGAACTTGATGGTGGACAGCTCGGCCAGCAGCTTGGCGGCCTCTTCGAAGCTGTACTGCTTGCCGGCAACTACTTTCTCGGCAATCGCCTTCTGGCGCTTGGTCAGCTTAGCCATTACACACCCTCCACGTTCAGTCCCATGCTGCGCGCGGAGCCAGCGATGGTACGTACAGCAGCGTCCAGATCAGCAGCGGTCAGGTCAGCCTGCTTGGTCTTGGCGATCTCTTCCAGCTGGGCACGGGTAACGGTGCCGACTTTCTGGGAGTTCGGACGAGCGGAGCCGCTGGTGATGCCAGCTGCCTTTTTCAGCAGGACGGCAGCCGGGGTGCTCTTGGTTTCGAAGGTGAAGCTACGGTCGCTGTAAACGGTGATGATCACAGGAGTCGGCAGGCCCGGCTCTTGGCCTTGGGTCTTGGCGTTGAACGCCTTGCAGAATTCCATGATGTTCACGCCGTGCTGACCCAGGGCAGGGCCGACCGGCGGCGACGGGTTGGCCTGACCGGCCTTTACTTGCAGCTTGATATAAGCCTGGATTTTCTTAGCCATTTGCTACTCCAAATTCGGGTACAAGCGCCTGAAGGCTCCCCGGTTGCTTTCGCGTTTATCCCAGTGACGACAAAACCCCGCAGCCTTGGGCTGCGGGGTGAGGGATGCGTTTTCAGCTAGACCTTTTCGACCTGACTGAACTCCAGCTCCACCGGGGTAGAGCGGCCAAAGATGAGCACGGCCACTTGGATCCGGCTCTTCTCGTAGTTAACTTCTTCGACGACACCATTGAAGTCGGCGAAAGGACCATCGATGACACGAACGGTCTCGCCCGGCTCGAACAGGGTCTTCGGCTTGGGCTTGTCCCCGCTATCGGCCACGCGACGCAGGATTGAATCAGCCTCACGATCGGTGATCGGAGCCGGCTTGTCGGCAGTCCCGCCGATGAAGCCCATGACGCGCGGGGTATCCTTCACCAGGTGCCAGGTACCTTCGTTCATTTCCATCTGAACCAGCACATAGCCAGGGAAGAATTTGCGCTCGCTCTTGCGCTTCTGGCCGTTCCGCATCTCCACCACTTCTTCGGTGGGAACCAGAATCTCGCCGAACTCTTCTTCCATGCCAGCAAGCTTGACACGCTCGATCAGCGAGCGCATGACATGCTTCTCGTAGCCCGAGTATGCATGCACAACGTACCAACGCTTAGCCACGGCGCACCCTTAACCTACAATCATGGAAACCAACCAACCCAGCAGGGAATCGAGCCCCCACAGCAGCAGCGCCATTACCAGCACTACCGCGACCACGATCAGCGTGGTCTGAGTTGTTTCTTGACGACTCGGCCATACGACCTTGCGAATCTCGACGCGCGCTTCCTTAGCAAGACTAAAGAAGGCCTGCCCCTTGGCCGTTTGCAGAGCCAGGAAAGCAGCGATCACCGCCAGAACGAGAATACCGAGAACGCGATACAGGATTGGTTGAGCCGAAAAGTACTGATTGCCCACAACGGCAACCACAACCAGAACGGCAACCAAGAGCCATTTCAAGAGATCAAAACGTGATTCTTTGGCTTCTGCCTTGGCATTCATCTGTTAGGAATCTCGTGAAGAAAAGCCAGATTTACTTGGGAAATCTGGCAGGCCAGGAGGGAATCGAACCCCCAACCTGCGGTTTTGGAGACCGCCGCTCTGCCAATTGAGCTACTGGCCTGAAGCAAAATCAGGCCGACCATTATGCCGGCCTGAGAGGGGAAGATCAACCGATATTATTCGATGATCTTGGCAACCACGCCGGCGCCAACGG
>NZ_KV812681.1:219585-314603 GCF_001813485.1 Pseudomonas sp. HMSC067G02 | reverse complement strand
CCTCCGGCTCCGACGACTGGCGCTCCCCGGTCGCAGGGTGAGTTGACAGGCGCACCGGTCGTACACCTGTACGGCCGGTTCTCCGTCGAGCCGAAAATGTCCGCTACTTCGCGAAATCGACACCGAGCCAAGACTTTCGGCAGCGGCTGAGCAAGAGTAACGTGGGGCTCGCTTCTCCAACGGATGGGGGAGGAACCGCCCGCCAGGAACAAGGAACGATCCATGCGTCAAAGGGACCTGAAATTCACCTTCGTCGTCGGCGAAGGGAAACTCGCGTTCGATGTCGTCGAGTTCGAACTGGAAGAAGCGCTCTGCGAGCCTTTCCGCCTGAACCTGAAGCTGGCCAGCGACAAGAACGCCATCGATTTCAAGCAGGTACTCGACCAGCCGGGCACCTTCACCCTCTGGCAGGACGGCCGTCCGGCCCGCTACGTCCATGGCATCGTCAGCCACTTCACCCAGGGCAGCTCGGGTTTTCGCCGGACCCGCTACGAACTGCTGCTGGAACCGCAGTTGGCGCGCCTGGAGCTGTGCTGCAACTGGCGGATATTCCAGGAGAAGAGTGTTCCGGAGATTCTCCAGGCGCTGCTCAAGGAACACCGGGTGCTCGACTACGAACAGCGCATCTACCATGAGCACCTGCCGCGCGAATACTGCGTGCAGGCCGGCGACAGCGATCACTACCTGCACGACCGGCTAGCCTTCGAGGAAGGCCTGGTCTACTACTTCCGCTTCGACGAACACCGCCACACCCTGGTCTGCAGCGACCGGCTCTACGTCCAGGAGCGTATCGCCGGCGGCCCGGTACTGTTCAGCGCCCAGCCGGAGGGCGACAACCCACAGCCGGTGCTTCATTCTTTCCGCTACAGCGAAAATGTTCGTACGGCTCGACAGACCCAGCGGGACTACAGCTTCAAGCGCCCGACCTACGACCAGGAGCATCATCTCGCTGGCGAGGCGCTCGAGCATCAGGGCTCGTCCTACGAGCGCTACGACTACCCCGGTCGCTACAAGCAGAGCGGCGCCGGCCGGCCTTTCAGCGAAAGCCGCCTCAGAGGGCACCGGCGCGATGCGCGGGTGGCATCGGTCAGCGGCGACGACCCGCGGCTGATCCCGGGCCACGCCTTTGCCCTGGAAGGTCATCCGCGTGCCGACTTCAACGCCTGGTGGCGGCCGGTACGGGTGGTCCATCGCGGCACCCAGTATGCCGGCCAGGAGGAAGAGTCCGCCGACGCCCCTCTGGGGGTGAGCTACGACCTGCGCGCCGAACTGGTGCCCGAGGACGTCGAATGGCGTCCCGCACCGCTGCCTCGGCCGCGTATCGATGGTCCGCAGATCGCGACGGTAGTCGGCCCGGTAGGGGAAGAGATCCATTGCGACGAGTGGGGGCGGGTGAAAGTCCAGTTCCCCTGGGATCGCGAGGGACGTCACGATGAATTCAGTACCTGCTGGATACGGGTCGCGCAGAACTGGGCAGGTGCCGACTGGGGGCACATGGCGATCCCGCGGATTGGCCAGGAGGTGATCGTCGATTACCTGGACGGCGACTGCGACCAGCCGATCATCACCGGGCGTACCTACCGGGCGACCAACCGGCCGCCCTACGCGCTGCCCGACCACAAGATCCTCAGCACCATCAAGAGCAAGGAGTACAAGGGCAGCCGGGCCAACGAGCTGCGCATCGACGACACCACGGCGCAGATCAGTGCGGCGCTGATGAGCGACCACGGTGCCAGCGCGCTGCACCTGGGCTACCTGACCCATCCTCGGCCCGAAGGCGGCAAGCCACGCGGCGAGGGCTTCGAACTGCGCACCGACGAACATGGCGCGGTGCGTGCGGCCAAGGGGCTGCTGCTGAGCACCGAGGAGCAGCTCAGGGCCGGCGCCGGCCATCTCGACCGAGGCGTCGTGGTGCAGGTGCTGGAGGCGGCGCTGGAGCTGGCCCGCGAGCTGGGCGACTACGCCGGGGAGCACCAGGGCGTGGGGCACGACGCGGCGCCGCAGCAAACCCTCCAGGAAGCCGTGCGCGACCTCGGCCACGGTGCCAACGACGAGTCCGGCAAGAGCAACGGAGGCAAGCCGGCGATCGCCTTGAGCGGTCCGGCAGGGATCGCCGCGGCGACGCCGGCGAGCCTGACCCTGGCCGCCGGCGAGCACGTCGACAGCGTGGCCCGGCAGAACCAGCAGGTGACCGCCGGGCAGAAGGTGGTGATCAACGCCGGCAGCGACATCGGCCTGTTCGCCCAGGGCGGCGAGCTGCGCCAGATCACCCACCAGGGGCCGATGCTGCTGCAGGCGCAGAAGAACGACATCCGCCTGGAAGCCGAGCAGAGCGTGGAGGTCAGCGCCAGCCAGCAGCACGTGCTGGTCACCGCGAAGGAGCACATCACCCTGATGTGCGGCGGCGCCTACCTGACCCTCAAGGGCGGCAACATCGAGCTGGGCATGCCCGGCAACTTCGTGGTCAAGGCGGCGAAGCACAGTCATGTCGGTCCCGCTCATGCATCGACCAGCTTCAACGCCTGGGATTCGACACCGTTCGATGACCGGTATGTCCTGCGCGACGAAGCCACGCTGGAGCCGTTACCCAATATCGCCGTTGAAGTGATACGAGGCGATGGTGGTGTGGTGAAACTGATGACCGACAGCCAGGGCCGTTTACCCAAGCAACAACACCTGGCCATGGACCCGGTGCAGATACGCATCCTGGGCAAGGGCAGTCACAACAGCGACACGGAGTCCAACACATGAGCAGCGAACCGCTCGAGCCGAATCAGGATGTGATCATCCCTCGCTCTCGCGACAGGCTGGGACGGCCTGTCTACAAGGCGCAGTTGACCCGTACCGACAACCAGAGCGAAAAGGTGGCGCTGGTTCGGCAGACCGCTCCCCTGCCGGTGATCTTCATTCCGGGGATCATGGGAACCAACCTGCGCAACAAGGCAGATAAAAGTGAGGTCTGGAGGCCGCCGAATGGTCTGTGGCCTCTGGGAGATTTCGCTGCCTCGTTTGGTGCGTTGTGGACTTGGGCCTGGAGGGGCCCAAAGGTCCGTCAAAAACTTCTGAGAGCCGAGAGAGTGGAAGTCGATGACCAAGGCACGATCGATGTCGGCCAGTCTGGCCTGGATGAAGAGGCTGCCCGCCTGCGCGGCTGGGGCAAGGTCATGCGCAGTGCGTACAACCCCGTCATGGGATTAATGGAGAGGCGACTGGATAACATCGTCAGCCGTAGGGAACTCCAGGCATGGTGGAATGACGAAGCCCTCTCTCCTCCTGGAGATCAGGGTGAGGAGCAGGGAAAGGTGGGGCCGATCGATGAAGAGGAATTGCTCAAGGCCAGCCGATACCAGTTCGACGTCTGGTGCGCCGGTTATAACTGGCTACAGTCCAATCGGCAGTCGGCGCTGGATGTACGCGACTACATCGAGAACACGGTGTGGCCCTTCTACCAGAAGGAGTATGGTCTCGATCCCGAGCAAATAAGTCGTATGAAAGTCATTCTGGTCACCCACTCTATGGGAGGGCTGGTGGCGCGTGCCTTGACGCAGTTGCACGGCTATGAGCGCGTATTGGGGGTGGTGCATGGCGTGCAACCTGCGACGGGTTCCTCGACCATCTACCATCATATGCGTTGTGGCTATGAAGGTATCGCACAGGTCGTGCTGGGACGAAATGCCGGTGAAGTGACAGCCGTTGTCGCCAACTCGGCCGGCGCGCTGGAGTTGGCCCCTAGCGCCGAATACCGGGAAGGACGTCCCTGGCTGTTTCTGTGCGACGCGCAAGGCCAGGTACTCAAGGATATTGATGGAAAGCCTCGGGCTTATCCGCAGAACCAGGATCCTTATGAAGAGATATACAAGAGCTCTACGTGGTATGGATTGGTGCCTGAACAAAATGCACAATATCTAGACTTATCAAACACTGAAAATAAAAAGAAAAATCCCAGGGTAATTTTTGAGAAGAAAATTGATGCTATTGCTGACTTTCATAATGAATTGGCTACGGCGGGCTACCACGTCGAAACCTATGTTCATTACGGTGCTGACGATAGCCGCCATAGTTGGCGTGATTTGATCTGGAAAGGTGACCCGACCCCTCTGGAAACCCCTGGCGCCACACTCAACGACGATGAGAACGGCACTTACAACAGTTGGTTCCGCCGGGGCTTGCCCACCATAGTGCAGGGTCCGCTGGAGGCGGGAAATCCACTGGACGCTTCCGGCAGCGGAGGTGACGAAACGGTACCGACCGACTCCGGCCAGGCGCCTGCCCTGGCAGGTGTCAAGGCCAGCTTTCGGCATGGCAGCAAGGGCAAGGGACAGGCCAATACCAAACGGGGCTATGAGCACCAGGAGAGTTACAACGATGCTCGTGCCCAATGGGCAGCGCTATATGGTGTGATCAAAATCACCCAGTTGGCGGATTGGCATCCTAATGACAAAGGAGGGACATGATGCATCCCCGTCGGTTGTTTGCTGTACTTGGGTTGGTGGTCTTGACCAGCATGACCAGTTGTACTTCGTTTTCTTCTTCTCGGAGCCCTTCCATGGACAAGACCGGATGGATCACTCATTGCTTTGGTCGCTTTCTGATTGATCTGCCGCCTGACGCGGTAATTAACGCCGGATACTATCTATGGGGCGACAACATCCAACGGCTAGATGGCACACCTGCTGAGCTAGCAGCCAGGATTGCCCATCGCGAGCAAGAGTTACGGAATGGCATTCATAAAAAAACAAAGGAGAGCATGTTTGTTCGGAGGGCGGAAGACAAGGCTGGAGCCATTAGCCTGTGGTCTTGGGATTCGAATGCTAGTTTGCTTTCTTATAGGGTTGACTCATATTTTGTGGCTCATCCCAAGGGAGAGGTTTTTCTATACTCAGGAGAAGTTACTCACGACAAAGAGAAGGAAGGGGAGGAAGCTATCAATGATATATCCCGAAGCCTTCGCTCTCGCGAGCCCAAAGAAGCTCCAACTGAGCCGGGCTTTTGCATTGATCATGCCTATATTGCAGGGGATAGTTTTCAAGATGAAGAGTTTGGCGTAGGTGTTACCTTTCCCAATCACCCTGGTGCGCGCTTTGAATTCCGCTCCTCCACGGGATCTGAGCTAAACAGCCTTCTTGAGCGAGTCGACGGCTTCGTGCAGAACATGCTCGCTACGGTTGCTGGAGTCGAGAGATTGAGAAAGGGGAAGCACCCTGTGGGGAGCCTTCCGGGAGAGGAGTACTTGGTTGCGGGAAGCAACAAGGGACAGCGCGCCTACACATTCATGTGGGAGGTTCAAGGCAAGGAGGAATCGCTAACCGAGCCCAATCTTACTGCGGGACTGGCGGTACTGGAACGCAGCAATGAAAACGGTAAACCACCGCCCCCTGCCTTCAAATCGGACAAAGAGGCTTTGGAACTGTGGGACGCCATTGTCGATTCGATCCGCGTGCGCCCGACGTCTTCATCGCCGCGTGGCGGAAATGCCGGTCCTTCCCCTGCTCCGAAACCCGCTACGCCTGGCGGCCAAACGCTGGGTGATGACTATGTCTACGAGGAATTCCTCTCCAGCCTGAAGCCAAAAGACAGCTGGCTGGACGACCTATAGGAGCAACCCGCGATGGACATCATTCGCCTTGGCGACACCACCAGCCATGGAGGCACGGTGATTGAGGCGTTCGGCCAGACCGACCTCAACGGCAAGCCGATGGCCGGTGTAGGCCACCAAGTGGTTTGCCCCTTGTGCAAGGGAACCTTCCCCATTACCGAAGGTAGCGCCCTGCTGGATGTGAATGGGGTCCCGGTCGCGCTACATGGGATGAAAACAGCTTGTGGTGCCAGCCTGATTGCCAGTGGCCCGTTGGGCGCTGCCGAAAGCTGAAAAAGGGGGACGTTCGATATGCCGAACGACTTCGGCGACCTCCTTCGTGCCTCTCCTGTAGAACGCTCAGGAAAACTCCGCCGGCTTCTTGCCCAGCATGACCTGCCCCGAGCCTTGGCACCTTGGCCAGTCTGCCGTTGTGCACTCCAGCAAGCGCTGGCGGCATTCTCTTTGCTCGTTGAGCGTCTCCATTGCCGCCAGGATCTACTGGCGCTCAGATAGCCGGTTGCTCTCGCGCACGTCGCTGCTTGTAGTCGCCAATGCAAGCAGGCGTTCCGCAAAGACCCATGGCTGATCCCGGGCGACAGGGTTCAAGGCCTTGCTGCACCGGGCTTGCGCTCACTGAGGTAGGGGTCGCTGAAAACTCCCAGCGGCTAGAGCACGTCGGCTATCCGACCAATGTCGTACACCGCCGGGCGTCCCGGGGGTAGCCGGCGCCAGTTCTATGGATACAGTGGAAGCAGCTCTGGAAAGCCTGTAGTAGACCGATTGGTCAACTACAAAAAATTACTTTGTATACAAAAAATCGATTGAATCGAGCACACAACGGGGATATAAAACACCCCACCGCATCGCCCTGAAGCCTGGGGTGGATGTTCGGCCAGAAATACCCGGCCGCCGGAACCTGCCTTTTCCGGTGTCCGCCTGCGACTGACAACAATAAAAACGCCTGAGGTGTTGCATGTCCGTGGTAACTGATCGCCGCATCCCCGACTCGCCCGTAGACCAGCGCCTGCCTCTGACGCAGCTGCTGCTGGTGGGCTTCCAGCATGTGCTGCTGATGTACGGTGGCGCCGTCGCCGTGCCTCTGATCGTCGGCCAGGCGGCCGGCCTCTCGCGCGAGGAAATCGCCTTCCTGATCAACGCCGACCTGCTGGTCGCCGGCATCGCCACCCTGGTCCAGTCGCTGGGCATCGGCCCGATGGGCATCCGCATGCCGGTGATGATGGGCGCCAGCTTCGCCGCCGTCGGCAGCATGGTGGCGATGGCCGGGATGCCCGGCGTGGGCATCACCGGGATCTTCGGCGCGACCATCGCCGCCGGCTTCTTCGGCATGCTCATCGCCCCCTTCATGTCGCGCATCGTGCGTTTCTTCCCGCCGCTGGTGACCGGCACGGTGATCACCTCGATCGGCATGTGCCTGTTCCCGGTGGCGATCAACTGGGCCGGCGGCGGCAAGGGCGCGGAAGACTTCGGCTCCCTGCACTTCCTGTTCCTCTCCAGCCTGGTGCTCTGCACCATCCTCCTGATCAACCGCTTCATGCGCGGTTTCTGGGTCAACATCTCGGTGCTGATGGGCATGGGCCTGGGCTACGCGATCGCCGGCGGCATGGGCATGGTCGACCTCGGCGGTCTGGCCGAGCGCCCCTGGTTCGACATCGTCACCCCGCTGCACTTCGGCGCGCCGACCTTCGACCTGGCGCCGATCCTGTCGATGTGCCTGGTGGTAGTGATCATCTTCGTCGAGTCCACCGGCATGTTCCTCGCCCTGGGCAAGATCACCGGCCGCGAGATCACCCCGACCGAACTGCGCCGCGGCCTGCTCTGCGACGCCGGCGCCTCGTTCTTCGCCGGTTTCCTGAACACCTTCACCCATTCCTCGTTCGCCCAGAACATCGGCCTGGTGCAGATGACCGGGGTGCGCAGCCGCTACGTCACGGTGGCCGCCGCCGGTTTCCTGATCCTCCTCAGCATGCTGCCCAAGGCCGCCTTCCTGGTCGCCTCGATCCCGCCGGCGGTACTCGGCGGCGCCGGCATCGCCATGTTCGGCATGGTCGCCGCCAGCGGCATCCAGATCCTCCACGAGGCCAACATCACCGACCGCCGCAACCAGTTGCTGGTGGCGGTAAGCATCGGCATGGGCATGGTGCCGGTGGTGCGCCCGGACTTCTTCGCCCGCCTGCCGGTCTGGATGGAGCCGATCACCCATAGCGGCATCGCCATGACCGCGATCTGGGCGGTGGTGCTGAACCTGCTGTTCAACATCCTCAGCCGCAACGACCGCAGCCACTTGTGCGGCAGCCACGCGCCGGCGCCCAAGCACTCCTGACTCCCTGGCGGACCGGCGACACTTCCGGTCCGCCCTTCCCTCGGGCCGGACTTCGTCCGGCTTCTTTTTTTTCCGCTCGCGGTCCGCACCACTCAGTCCCGCCGAAGGAAAGGCCCCGCCTTGCGCTCCAGCAGATGCAGCAATTCCGCCTGCATGTAGGCGTAGTCGTCCGGGATATCCAGGCAGACCAGGCGCTTGCCTTTCATCGCCGCGGCGTGCCGGCGCAGCAGCGCCTGCCGGTGGCGGCGCTCCATGACGACGACCAGCGTCGCCCACTCCAGTTGCTCCCGCTCCAGGGGCGTCTCGGCGTCCGCCGCCAGCCCGGCGGAATCGGTCTCGACGCCCGGCCAGTCGGCGAACAGCCGTTCGGCGCTGGGACTACGCAGGCGGTTGCGGCTGCAGATGAACAGGACCCGGTGCATGGGAGGCTTTCCTTTGCTGGCGCGGCAGGCAGCATGACTTCTTCGCCGCGTTTCGGTGTTGCGCCGCGTCGCTTTTCCCGGGACGGGGCAGCGAGCGGTGCGCGTCGGAACACGGTCGCCCGGGAGGCATGGGGGAGGAAGCGGCGGATGGCGCCGTTACTGCCATCGCCCAGGAGGATACCGTCAGCCGCCGGTCATGCTCATGAAACGCAGCACCTGGACCTGCTCCTGGGCGTCGAAGTGATGCCGCTCCGGCTTCAGGTTCAGCGCCGCCACCAGTGCCGCGCTCAGGCGCTCGCGGTCGCCGGGATGGCTGCGCAGCAGTTCGCGCAGGTCGAGCGCCCCCTCGTGGCCGAGGCAGAGCACCAGCTTGCCCTCGGCGGTGACGCGCACGCGGTTGCAGTCGCCGCAGAAATTATTGCTGTGAGGTGAGATGAAGCCGATCCGGCTGGGCTCGTCGCCGATCTGGTAATACCGCGACGGCCCGCCGCTGCGCGCCAGGCTCGGGGTCAGCGGCCAGCGGCGCTCGATGATCGCGCGGACTTCGTCGCTGGTGCAGAGGGTCAGTTCGCGACGGTGGCTGGTGATGCTGCCCAGCGGCATTTCCTCGATGAAACTGATGTCCAACTGGTTGGCCAGGGCGTACTCGACCAGGTCGAGGATCTCGTCGTCGTTGCGGCCCTTCTGTACCACGCAGTTCAGCTTGATCCGCTCGAAACCGGCTTCGCGCGCCGCCTGGATGCCGTCCAGCACCTGCTCCAGGCGATCGCTACGGGTGAAGGCGGCGAAGCGTTCGCGCTGCAGCGAGTCGAGGCTGACGTTGAGGCGGCGGACGCCGGCGGCCTTCAGCTCGGCGGCGCGCTCGCGCAGTTGCGAACCGTTGGTGGTGATCGCCAGGTCTTCCAGTTCCGCACGCTGCCCCAGGCGTGCCAGCAGGCCGGTGATGCCCTTGCGCACCAGCGGCTCGCCGCCGGTGATACGAATGCGCCGCACGCCGAGGCCGATGAAGGCGTCGGCCACCGCGTACAGTTCCTCCAGGCTGAGGACTTGGTCGCGGGGAAGGAACTGCATGTCTTCGCTCATGCAGTAGGTGCAGCGGAAGTCGCAGCGATCCGTCACCGACAGGCGCAGGTAGGTGATGCGACGGCCGAAGGGATCGACCAGGCGGGAATCGGACATAGTGACTCGTTCTGTTCCGGGGGGCTCGCCCGGCGCTCGGTGGGTGAGTGCGAGCGGGCGACTCGATACCCCTAACGAATACTCCAAATACCGGGAAATGTATAGGGCAAATGAACCGGCGGGTCAGGATTTCCCGGGCCTCCGCCTCGCTCGCACCTTGCTTGAGGGGCGCTCCGGGCGGGTGCTACCATCCTCGGCTTCCTGCCGCCGTTGCAGCAATGAAGAACAAGGACTGATGACCAGCATCCGCGAGCGCAACAAGCGCCTGATCCTCCGCGCCGCCAGCGAGGAATTCGCCGACAAGGGCTTCGCGGCGACCAAGACCAGCGACATCGCCGCCCGCGCCGGCCTGCCCAAGCCCAACGTCTACTACTACTTCCAGTCCAAGGAAAACCTCTATCGCTGCGTGCTGGAAAGCATCGTCGAGCCGCTGCTGCAAGCGTCGGCGCCGTTCCGCGTGGAAGACGACCCGCTGCTCGCCCTGCCCGCCTACATCCGCTCGAAGATCCGCATCTCCCGCGAGTTGCCGCATGCCTCCAAGGTCTTCGCCAGCGAGATCATGCACGGCGCGCCGCACCTGCCGAAGGAATACCTCGACGAACTGAACGCCCAGGCCCAGCGCAACGTCACCTGCCTGCAGACCTGGATCGACCGTGGCCAGCTCGCCCCGGTGGACCCGCATCACCTGCTCTTCGCCATCTGGGCGGCGACCCAGACCTATGCCGACTTCGATTGGCAGATTTCCATCGTCACCGGCAAGGAACAGCTCAGCGACGCCGACTACGACGCTGCGGTGGAAACCATCACCCGCCTGGTCCTGAAAGGCTGCACGCCCGACGGGCAATCCGGCAAAAGCGCCGGCCGGCTTCGGCCGCTGCCGCTCTGACCCGCCGCGGCACGCTCAATCGCGTGCCGCCCCCGCCCCTGCGCCGGCCTCGCACCGAGCGGCGTGACGCGGTATTCGACCCGCGGCGGCAGCTCCGCATACACCTCGCCTGGACGCTATCGGCGGAGTTGCTCGAGCACGGTGTCAACGCCCTGAGCCCGGGGCCGACCCGGACGCCAGCGCTGGACAAGGCCGCTACCGATCTCGAGGCCGCCCAGGCGCTGAGGGAGAAGATTGGCCGGGACGCCTGGGGGAGCCGCTGGAGATCGCCAGTGCCGCGCTATTCCTGGCCTCGAACGAGCCCCGCTGCAGGTATGGCACGGAGAGCCTGGTGGATGGCGGCGTACGCCACCTGAAGAAGGGAGCGAAGGCCCGGTCCTGGTGAGCGGGCCGCAAGCTCAACCGGCGTCGGGCACCAGCCCGACCGCCAGCACGCCCTGGATCGCGCATTGCTCGTCGATATCCGAGGTATCGCCGCTGATACCGACCGCGCCGACCACCTCTGCCTTGTCGTTGCGAATCAGCACCCCACCCGGCGCCGGAACCAGATTGCCATGGGCCAGGGTGTTCACCGCGGAAATGAACGAAGGCCGCTGCTGCGCATCCGCCGCCAGCAGCCGCGACGACTTGCCCAGGGCCACGGCGCCCCAGGCCTTGCCGATGGCGATCTGCGGTCGCAGCATGCTGGCGCCGTCCTCGCGCTGCAGCGCCACCAGGTGGCCGCCAGCATCGAGCACCGCGATGGTCAGGGGCGCGGTGGACAGCTCGCGCCCCACCGCCAGCGCCTGGCGGGTAATGCCCAGCGCGGTTTCCAGACTGATGGTGGTCATGGTCGTTCCTCTCGAGTTGTTAAGGCTAGAAATCGGGAAACCACCCGCGATGCGGGCGCGTTCGAAAATTTGTACCCAATCTAGTAGCCGACCGGCCCTACGAAAGCAACATTCCAGAACAATATTAACATAATTTTGTATACATTTTTTCAAACGCTGGTTTTATAAGCCTGCTAACAAAAATGGTAATTCATTGTTTTTATTATGGAAAAATTGATTTCAGCGGCTTTTTCCAGCGTATACAACCCATCTTGACCTTGCGCTCCCCCTCTGCCTAGAATCGTTCCAACTTTTGTACACAATTAGTATAAGAACGAGGAACAAAACGATGGCCAGAATGAGAGCAATCGAAGCCGCCGTACTGGTGATGCGCCGCGAAGGCGTGGATACCGCGTTCGGCGTCCCCGGTGCCGCGATCAACCCCATGTACGCCGCGCTGAAGAAGATCGGCGGCATCGACCATGTCCTGGCCCGTCACGTCGAAGGCGCCTCGCACATGGCCGAGGGCTACACCCGTACCAAGGCCGGCAACATCGGCGTCTGCATCGGCACCTCCGGCCCTGCCGGCACCGACATGATCACCGGCCTCTACTCCGCCTCCGCCGACTCCATCCCGATTCTCTGCATCACCGGCCAGGCACCGCGCGCGCGCCTGCACAAGGAAGACTTCCAGGCGGTCGACATCTCCAGCATCGCCGCGCCGGTGGCCAAGTGGGCGACCACCGTGCTGGAACCGGCCCAGGTCCCCTACGTATTCCAGAAGGCCTTCCAGCTGATGCGCAGCGACCGGCCCGGCCCGGTACTGATCGACCTGCCGTTCGACGTACAGATGGCCGAGATCGAGTTCGACATCGACGCCTACGAGCCCCTCCCGGTGAGCAAGCCGAAGGCCACCCGGGTCCAGGCCGAGAAGGTCCTGGCCATGCTCGACGAAGCCGAGCGCCCGCTGCTGGTGGCCGGCGGCGGCATCTTCAACGCCGACGCCGCCGAGCGCTTCCGCGAATTCGCCGAGCTGACCGGCATCCCGGTGATCCCGACCCTGATGGGCTGGGGCGTAATCCCCGACGACCACCCGCAGATGGCCGGCATGGTCGGCCTGCAGACCTCGCACCGCTACGGCAACGCCACCCTGCTGGAATCCGACCTGGTGCTCGGCATCGGCAACCGCTGGGCCAACCGCCACACCGGCAGCGTCGAGGTCTATACCGAAGGTCGCCGCTTCATCCATGTCGACATCGAACCGACCCAGATCGGCCGGGTGTTCATGCCCGACCTGGGCATCGTCTCCGACGCCGGCGCCGCCCTCGACGCATTCCTCGAAGTGGCCCGCGAGTGGAAGGCCGCCGGCAAGCTGAAGTCGCGCGCCGCCTGGCTGGAAAGCTGCCAGCAGCGCAAACGCACGCTGCAGCGCAAGACCCACTTCGACAACGTGCCGGTGAAACCGCAGCGCGTCTACGAAGAGATGAACGAGTTCTTCGGCAAGGATGCCTGCTACGTCAGCACCATCGGCCTGTCGCAGATCGCCGGCGCACAGTTCCTCCATGTCTACCAGCCGCGCCACTGGATCAACTGCGGCCAGGCCGGCCCGCTGGGCTGGACCATTCCCGCCGCGCTGGGAGTGGTCAAGGCCGACCCGAGCCGCCAGGTGGTGGCGCTCTCCGGCGACTACGACTTCCAGTTCATGATCGAGGAACTGGCGGTCGGCGCGCAGTTCAAGCTGCCCTATATCCACGTACTGGTGAACAACTCCTACCTGGGCCTGATCCGCCAGGCGCAGCGCGGCTTCGACATGGACTATTGCGTGCAGCTGGCCTTCGACAACATCAACGCCCCCGAGCTGGAAGGCTACGGCGTCGACCACGTCGCGGTGGTCGAGGGCCTGGGCTGCAAGGCGATCCGGGTGTTCGACCCGAACGAGATCGGCGCCGCCCTGGCCAAGGCCCGCGAACTGATGCAGCAGCACCAGGTGCCGGTGGTGGTCGAGGTGATCCTGGAGCGCGTCACCAACATCTCCATGGGTACCGAGATCAACGCCATCAACGAGTTCGAGGAACTGGCCGAGAAAGGCGCCGACGCGCCGACCGCCATCTCGCTGCTCGACTGATCGCCGGCCTTTCCCGGAGGCGCGGACGGTGCGTGCGGCACCCCGCCCCCGGCGAAAGGCCTCCCGAACGTTTGACCGAACGATAGGAGCAAGACATGCCCCGTTTCTGCGCCAACCTGTCCATGCTGTTCACCGAGGTGGATTTCCTCGAACGCTTCGACGCCGCCGCCAAGGCCGGCTTCGCCGGCGTCGAGTACCTCTTCCCCTATGACGTCGAGGCCGAGGCGATCAAGGCCCGCCTGGAAGCCAACGGCCTGGAGCAGGTGCTGTTCAACCTGCCGGCCGGCGACTGGGCCAAGGGCGAGCGCGGCATCGCCTGCCACCCGGATCGGGTCCAGGAGTTCCACGAGGGGGTCGACAAGGCCATCGCCTACGCCAGGGTGCTGGGCAACCGCCAGGTGAACTGCCTCGCCGGGATCCGGCCGCAGGGGCACGACTGCGCCAGCGTCGAGAAGACCTTCGTCGACAACCTGCGCTACGCCGCCGACAAGCTGGAAGCCGCAGGCATCCGCCTGGTCATGGAGATGATCAACACCCTCGACATCCCCGGCTTCTACCTGCAGAACACCCGCCAGGCCCTAGAGATCCGCGACAAGGTCGGCAGCGCCAACCTGTTCCTGCAATACGACATCTATCACATGCAGATCATGGAAGGCGACCTGGCCCGCACCCTGGAAAACCAGTTGGCGGCGATCAACCACGTGCAACTCGCCGACAACCCCGGCCGCCACGAACCGGGCACCGGCGAGATCAACTACCGCTTCCTCTTCGAGCACCTGGACCGCATCGGCTACCAGGGCTGGATCGGCTGCGAGTACAAGCCGGCCACCACCACCGAAGCCGGCCTCGGCTGGATGAAGACGCACAACGTCGTCTGATCCGCACCCACGAACAAGACGCTCCCGCTTCCCTGCGCGGAGCCACTCGACAGACAGAACCAGGAGACACTCTCATGGCCAAGATCGGATTCATCGGCACCGGAATCATGGGCAAGCCCATGGCGCAGAACCTGCAGAAGGCCGGCCACAGCCTGTTCCTTTCCACCCACCACGACGCCGCTCCGGCCGACCTGCTGGAGGCCGGCGCCATTGCCCTGGCCAACCCGAAGGAAGTGGCCCAGGAAGCCGAGTTCATCATCGTCATGGTGCCGGACACCCCGCAGGTCGAGGATGTGCTGTTCCGCAAGGACGGTATCGCCGAGGGCGTCGGCCCGAACAAGGTGGTGATCGACATGAGTTCGATCTCCCCCACCGCCACCAAGGGCTTCGCCGAGAAGATCAAGGCTACCGGCGCGCAGTACCTGGACGCCCCGGTCTCCGGCGGCGAGGTCGGCGCCAAGGCGGCGACCCTGAGCATCATGGTCGGCGGCTGCCCGAACACCTTCGAACGCGCCTTGCCGCTGTTCCAGGCGATGGGCAAGAACATCACCCGCGTCGGCGGCAACGGCGACGGCCAAACCGCCAAGGTGGCCAACCAGATCATCGTCGCGCTGAACATCCAGGCGGTCGCCGAGGCCCTGCTGTTCGCCGCCCGCAACGGCGCCGATCCGGCCAAGGTGCGCGAGGCGCTGATGGGTGGCTTCGCCTCCTCGCGGATCCTCGAGGTGCACGGCGAACGCATGGTCAAGGGCACCTTCGACCCGGGCTTCCGCATCAGCCTGCACCAGAAGGACCTCAACCTGGCCCTGGCCGGCGCCCGCGAGCTGAACCTGAACCTGCCCAACACCGCCAACGCCCAGCAGGTGTTCAGCACCTGCGCGGCCATCGGCGGCAGTAACTGGGACCACTCGGCGCTGATCAAGGGCCTGGAGCACATGGCCAACTTCTCGATCCGCGACGAGTGATCCGCAGTCCGCGCGGGCCGTCACCCCGCGCGGAGCGACGACCCCCTTTTCGAAGGGCTCGGGGAGAGGAACGGTCGGCGAACTCCGGTGTTCGCCGCCGCCCTCTTCCTTCCCCGCCCACAAGGCGGGGTAAAGGAAGCGAACGCCCGGCCGGGAGATTCACGGCCTCTGCGTCCGGGCGCCTCGCTTCCATTCCCCAGTTCCCGCCGGCGCGGGTGCTGCGGAATGGAAGCGTCGACGACGCTGCGACCGCCGGCCCGACCGGCGGCACGACAACAAGAAATTCGGAGCCTGTCATGAGTACCGATCCACGCGCCTTTCTCACCGAGCTGTTCAATACCGCGGTGGCAGCCGGCCATCCCTACCAGGTGCTGGCCGACCACCTGCCGGAAGATCGCAGCGGGCGCGCCATCGTCATCGGTGCCGGCAAGGCCGCCGGAGCCATGGCCGAAGTGGTGGAGAAGCACTGGCAGGGCGAGATCCAGGGCCTGGTAGTGGCGCCTTACCGCTACGGCGCGCAATGCAGTCGCATCGAGGTAGTGGAAGCCTCCCATCCGGTGCCCGACGACGCCGGCGAGCGCGTCGCCCGTCGCGTGCTGGAACTGATCAGCGGCCTGAACGAGAGCGACCGGGTGATCTTCCTTCTCTCCGGCGGCGGCTCCGCACTGCTTTCGCTGCCTGCCGAAGGCATTGGCCTGGCGGACAAGCAGGCGGTGAACAAGGCGCTGCTCAAGTCCGGCGCCGCCATCGGCGAGATGAACTGCGTGCGCAAGCACCTCTCAGCGATCAAGGGCGGTCGCCTGGCCAAGGCCTGCTGGCCGGCCAGCGTCTACACCTACGCGATTTCCGACGTTCCCGGCGACGAGGCCACGGTGATCGCCTCCGGCCCCAGCGTCGGCGACCCGACCACCTCCGCCGACGCCCTGGCGATCCTCAGGCGCTACGCCATCGACGTGCCGCAGAACGTCCTCGACTGGCTCGCCGACCCGCGTTCGGAAACCGTCAAGCCCGACGACCCGTGCCTGGCGCGCAGCCACTTCCAGTTGATCGCCACGCCACAGAACGCCCTCGACGCAGCAGCGGTGAAGTGCCGCGCGGCCGGCTTCTCGACGCTGATCCTCGGCGACCTGGAGGGCGAAGCGCGGGAAGTCGCCAAGGTCCACGCCGGCATCGCCCGGCAGATCCGCAAGCACGGCCAGCCGCTGGCGGCGCCCTGCGTGATCCTCTCCGGCGGCGAGACCACCGTCACCGTGCGCGGCAACGGTCGCGGCGGACGCAACGCCGAGTTCCTCCTCAGCCTCACCGCCGAGCTAAAGGGCGAACCGAACATCTGGGCCCTGGCCGGCGACACCGACGGCATCGACGGCTCGGAAGACAACGCCGGCGCGCTGATGACGCCCTGCTCCCATGCGCGCGGCGAAAAGGCCGGGCTGAAGATCCGCGACGAGCTCGACGACAACAACGGCTACGGCTATTTCCAGACCCTCGGCGACCTGCTGGTGACCGGACCGACCCGCACCAACGTGAACGACTTCCGCGCCATTCTCATCCTCGAGTCCTGACATGACAGCCGACAAGAAAGCCAAGATCCTCGCCACCCTCGGCCCGGCCACCCGCAGCCGCGACGATATCCGTGCCCTGGTGGAGGCCGGCGCCAACCTGTTCCGCCTGAACTTCAGCCACGGCGACTACGCCGATCACGCGCAGCGCTTCGCCTGGGTGCGCGAGGTGGAAGCGGAACTGAACTACCCGATCGGCGTGCTCATGGACCTGCAGGGTCCGAAGCTGCGGGTCGGCCGCTTCGCCGCCGGTGCCGTGCAATTGCAGCGCGGGCAGACCTTCACCCTCGACCTCAGCGACGTCCCCGGTGACGAGCGGCGGGTCAACCTGCCGCATCCGGAGATCATCCATGCCCTGGAGCCGGGCATGAGCCTGCTGCTGGACGACGGCAAGATCCGCCTGGAAGTGGTCAACTGCCACAGCGACGCCATCGAGACCCGCGTGGCGGTGGGTGGCGAGCTGTCCGATCGCAAGGGCGTCAACGTGCCGGAAGCGGTGCTGCAACTCAGCCCGCTGACCGACAAGGACCGCCGCGACCTGGCCTTCGGCCTGGAACTGGGGGTCGACTGGGTGGCGCTGTCCTTCGTGCAACGCCCGGAGGACATCGACGAGGCCCGTGGGCTGATCGGCGACAAGGCCTTCCTCATGGCCAAGATCGAGAAGCCCAGCGCGGTGAGCGCCATCGAGGCGATCGCCGAGCGCGCCGACGCGATCATGGTGGCGCGCGGCGACCTCGGCGTAGAGGTGCCGGCGGAGAGCGTGCCGGGCATCCAGAAACGCATCGTCCAGGTCTGCCGCCAGCTCGGCAAGCCGGTGGTGGTGGCCACCCAGATGCTCGAGTCGATGCGCTTCTCCCCCGCCCCGACCCGCGCCGAGGTGACCGACGTAGCCACCGCGGTGGGCGCCGGCGCCGACGCGGTGATGCTCTCGGCGGAAACCGCTTCCGGACAATACCCTCGCGAGGCGGTAGAGATGATGGCGAAGATCGTCCGCCAGGTGGAGGCCGAGCCGGACTACCACGTCCAGCTCGAGGTCAACCGTCCGCAGCCCGACGCTACCGTCTCCGATGCGATCAGCTGCGCGATCCGCCGGGTCAGCCGGATCCTCCCGGTGGCGGTGCTGGTGAACTACACCGAGTCGGGCAACTCGACCCTGCGCGCCGCCCGCGAGCGGCCCAAGGCGCCGATCCTCAGCCTGACCCCGAACCTGCGCACCGCGCGGCGACTGACCGTGGCCTGGGGCGTGTATTCGGTGGTCAACGAGCAACTGGCGCACGTCGACGAGATCTGCTCGACCGCCCTCGACATCGCCCTGGCCCAGCGCATGGCGCGCCGCGGCGACACCGTGGTGGTCACCGCCGGCGTACCGTTCGGTCGCCCCGGCTCGACCAACATGCTGCGCATCGAGACCGTGGCGCCGCCGCTGGGAGATCTCTGAAGCAACGAGTTCGGTCCGGCTCGCGCCGTCCCCCCGGGCATGCGGGTCGGGCCACCCTTGTCTCTCTCGGATGGATGGGGCCGGAAATACGGGGCCGCGTCTCCATCCATCCGGGAAAGACCTTCTTGTCGGACCATGGCCTCCCTCGCGCACTCCCATGCAGGCCATGGACATTCAAGGCCTCCGGTTCAACTCCTGCCGGAGGTCTTTTTTTCTTCTTGGAACGCCCTGCATGCATGACCCTCGCCTGGCCTTCTCGTCCGGGGTGCGTCGCCTCCGCGCCAGACCCTACAATGACCGCCCCCGCCCCTCGCGCAGGCCTGGCATCTCCGTGCCTGCCGAGCGGCCGCCGCACTGACCGCCATGCCCCTGCAACCTCTCCTCAATGCATCCCGAATCCTCCTGCGCGGCATCAGCCAGGTGTTCCTCCAGGGCGACCCACGCCTGGGCCTGGCCTGTCTGCTGGCGATCGCCGTCGGCGCACCGCCGCTGCTCGCCGGCGCCCTCCTTGGCGGCGCCCTCGGCCCGTTGCTGGCGCGCCTGTTGCGTTGCGCCGACAGCGACATCGAGGCCGGGCTGTACGGTTACAACGCCGTGCTGATCGGCATGCTGCTGGCATTCCGCTTCGCCTGGTCGCCGGGACTGGTGTCGCTGGTAGCGCTCGGCTGCCTGGCCAGCGTGGCGTTGCAGCGCCTGTTCCTGCATGGGCTGCGCCGACGCCGCTGGCTACCGCCCTATACCCTGGGCTTCGTCCTCAACGGCTGGTGGCTGGTGCCCCTCGGCGCCTGGCTAGGCCTGGCCCCGGCGGCCCATGGCGGCTGCTTCAGCTGCGCCTGGAGCGGCACGGCGGAGCTGGCGGCGCTAACGCTGGGGATCGGCGAGATCATCTTCCTCGGTGAACCGCTGGCAGGGCTGCTGGTCTGGCTCGGCCTGCTGCTGGTCTCGCGTCCCTCGGCCGCCTGGGCCCTCGCCGGCGCCGCGGCCAGCCTGCCGCTGGCCTGGCTGCTGGGCTACGACTGGGCGAGCGCGCTCGCCGGGCTCTACGGCCTGAACGCCGCCCTTGCCGGGCTGGCCCTGGCCTTGCGCTACCGCAGCGCCTGGCCGCCACTGCTCGGCATGGGCCTGGCGGTGGCACTGCAACCGCTGTTCGGCCTGCTCGGCCTGCCGGCGCTGACCGCACCGTTCATCCTCGCCTGCCTGCTCTGCATTGGCGGCGAGCGCCTTTACCTGCGCCTGGCCGGCAGCCTCGGCGCGCGCCTCGGCCGGCGGCGCTCCTGAGCGGGGAACGCTGGCGCCGGCGGGCTAGTCTGGTAAGGTGCCGCATCCATCATCAGGAGCCACGATGAGCGCACCCGACAGCTGGCGCGAACGCCTCTACATCGTCATCTTCCAGACCGACACCCGCGACGGCCGGCGCTTCGACAGCGCGCTGCTGCTGGTGATCCTGGCCAGCCTGCTGGTAGTGATGATCGACAGCATCGACGAGATCCACCAGGACTACGGCGACCTGCTGGCCTACATCGAATGGGGCTTCACCGGCATCTTCCTGGTGGAATACCTGCTGCGCCTGTACTGCTCGCCCAAGCCGCTGCGCTATGCCTTCAGCTTCTACGGCCTGGTCGACCTGCTGGCGATCCTCCCCGGCTTCCTCGCCCTGCTCTACCCCGACGCCCAGTACCTGCTGATCGTCCGGGTGATACGCATGCTGCGGATCTTCCGCGTGCTCAAGCTGCGCCAGTACCTGAGCCAGGCCAATTTCCTGCTCACCGCCCTGCGCGGCAGCAAGCAGAAGATCATCGTGTTCTTCCTCACCGTGATGACCCTGGTCACCGTGTTCGGCGCGCTGATGTACGTGGTCGAAGGCCCGGAGCACGGTTTCACCAGCATCCCCCGCGGCATCTACTGGGCGATCGTCACCCTCACCACGGTCGGCTTCGGCGACATCACCCCGAAGACCCCGCTCGGCCAGGCCATCGCCAGCCTGGTGATGCTCACCGGCTACTCGATCATCGCGGTGCCCACCGGGATCTTCACCGCCGAACTCGCCACCGCGATGCGCCAGGACCCGGCCAACCTGTTGCAGCGGGATTGCCCGGTGTGCCGCAAGGCGACCCACGAAGTGCAGGCGGCATTTTGCTGCCGCTGCGGCAACCCGTTGTTCCCTCGCGAGGAAGGCAGCCATGGGAAGTCTTGACCGGCAGCGCTGGGACGCCCTCTGGCAGCGACTCGGCGGCAACCCGCCGGCGGATGCCTTCGACGCGCTGCTGGCGGCCTATGGCGGGGCCGACCGGCACTACCACAGCGATCGCCACATCCTCGCCTGCCTGGAGCACTTCGACCGCTGGCGCCAACTGGCGCGGCGGCCGGACCTGGTGGAGCTGGCGTTGTGGACCCACGACCTGGTCTACGACACCCAGCGCCAGGACAACGAGGCCGCCAGCGCCGCCAGCACCGAGCGCTGGCTCGACCAGGCCGGGCTGGCGGCGCTGCGGCCGGCCCTGCGCGAACTGATCATGGCCACCTGTCACCAGGCGCCGCCGGGAGACGCCGACGCAGCCCTGGTGGTGGATCTCGACCTCGCCATCCTGGCCGCGCCGGCGCCGGTCTACGCACGCTACGAGGCGGACGTCCGCGCCGAATACGCCTGGGTGCCGGAACCGCTGTTCCGCGCCGGGCGCGGCAAGTTGCTGCGCCAGTTGCTGGAGCAACCGGCGCTGTACCACTGCGAACCGCTGCGGCAGCGCTGGGAGGCCGCCGCCCGCGCCAACCTGCGCGATGCCCTGGAGCGCCTGGAACAGCCGGCCTGAGCCGCACGGGAAAATTTCTTCGCGTCGCTTAACCCGTCTTTCGCCGTGCTTGCGTCTCAGGCAGCAGGAAGGAACCGCACGCACGGGTTCCTCGCCCCTCCATCCGCCCAAGGAAGAGATATCGTGAATCGACTCGCCGCCTCTCCGCTCCTGTTCGCCGGCCTGTTCGCCAGCGCTCCGTTGCTGGCCGCGCCACAAGCGGTCGACAGCCGCATCAGCGCGGTCACCGTCTACGCCGACCGTGCCGTGGTCACCCGCACCGCCCGCCTGCAATTGCCCAAGGGCCAGCATGAGATCGCCCTGGAGCAACTGCCCTTCCAGCTCGACGACGCCAGCCTGCGCGCGTCCCTCGGTGCCAGCGCCGCCGCTACCCTGCTCGACGTCAGCAGCGCCGCGCAACGGGTCGAGCGCCCGGACGACAACCGTGTGCAGCAACTCGACCAGCAACTGCGCGAGATAGACCGGCAACTGCGGGAAATCCATGACCGCGGCAGCGTGCTCGAAGCGCAGAAGAAGTTCCTCGCCGACATCCAGAGCGGCAGCACCCAGCCCGGTAAGGATCGCCCCATGCCCGGCATCGACGAGCTGAAGAGCCTGCTGCAACTGACCGAAGGCAACCTCGAACGCCTGCTCGCCGAGCAGCGCCAGCTGGACGACCGCGCCGCCGAACTGGAACAGCGCAAGCAGCAGTTGCAGGAGCAGCGCGGCACCCTCAACGGCGACGGCAAGCGCTTCAAGCGCGCGGTCCTGCGGGTCGCCCTGGAGCAACCGGCACAGGTCGAGGTGAAGCTCGACTACACCCTGCGCGACGCCTCCTGGCAGCCGACCTACGACGCGCGCCTGCGCGACGGCGCGAAGACCATCGAACTGACCTACCAGGGCCTGGTCCGGCAGAGCAGCGGCGAAGACTGGACCGACATCGACCTGACCCTCTCCACCGCCCGTCCGGCCCTGGGCGGCAACGTACCGCGGCTGAATCCCTGGATCGTCGACATCGACGCGCCCAACGCCTACTACGGTGCCGAGATGGCCATGCAGGACGCTCCGGCGCCCATGCCGCAAGCCGCGCCCATCGCCAGGACCTCGGCGAAGATGGCCATGCCGGCCTCGGCGCCGAAGCTGGCCGAGGCGCGGCTCGCCACCGCGGAGGTCAGCAGCGGAGCCGCCAGCGCCTCTTTCCACATCCCCGTGCCGGCGACCCTGAACAGCGACGGCAGCGCGCAGAAGGTCACCATCGCCCGCCTGGAAATGCCGGCCAAGCTGCGCTACCTGGCGGCCCCGGCCCTGCGCGAAACCGCCTACCTGGAGGCGGAAACCCGCAACGACAGCGACTACCCGCTGCTCCCCGGCACCCTGAATACCTTTCTCGGCAACAGCTTCGTCGCCAGCGGCCATCTGCGCGGGGTGATGCCCGGCGAGAGCTTCGAACTGGCACTGGGCGCCGACGAGAGCATCGGCATCGAACGCAAGCTGGTCAAGCGCTACACCGACAGCAGCGGCCTGATCGGCAACCGCACGCGGGTCAACTACGAATTCCGCATCGACGTGCGCAACAACCACAAGAACGCCGAACGCGTGCAGTTCGAGGACCAGTTGCCGGTCTCGCGCAACGAGCAGATCCAGGTCACCTTGCTGGAACCCAAGGCACAGGAAATCAAGCGCGAGGACGACGGCAAGCTGAAGTGGGACTGGACCCTGCAACCCGGCGAGAAACGCAGCGCCACCCTGAAGTTCAGCGTGGAGTATCCCAAGGACCTGGCGGTCAGCGGCCTCGACTAGCGCTGGCCAAAGCGCCGGCCGCGGCATAGGCTCGAGCGGGTAATAAGCAAAGCAGTTTTTGATATTTACCCTGCATATAACCCGACGTTATAGTCGAGCCACTACAACATGCCCAAAGGAACTGCCCTGTGAAACGACTGTTCAGCGCCTCCCTGCTGGCCGCCGGCCTGGCGCTCGGCGGCGCCGCTCACGCCGCCCAGCCCCTGCTCAACGTCTCCTACGACGTGATGCGCGACTTCTACAAGGAATACAACCCGGCCTTCCAGAAATACTGGAAAGCGGAGAAAGGCGAGAACATCACCATCCAGATGTCCCATGGCGGTTCCAGCAAGCAGGCGCGCTCGGTGATCGACGGTCTGCCCGCCGACGTCATCACCATGAACCAGGCCACCGACATCGACGCCCTCGCCGACAACGGCGGCCTGGTGCCGAAGGACTGGGCGACCCGCCTGCCGAACAACAGCGCGCCGTTCACCTCGGCCACCGTGTTCATCGTTCGCAAGGGCAACCCCAAGGCCCTGAAGGACTGGCCGGACCTGCTCAAGGACGGCGTCCAGGTAGTGGTGCCGAACCCCAAGACCTCCGGCAACGGCCGCTATACCTATCTCTCCGCCTGGGGCTACGTGCTGAAGAACGGCGGTGACGAGAACAAGGCCAAGGAGTTCGTCGGCAAACTGTTCAAGCAGGTACCGGTGCTCGACACCGGCGGCCGCGCCGCCACCACTACCTTCATGCAGAACCAGATCGGCGACGTACTGGTGACCTTCGAGAACGAAGCCGAGATGATCGCCCGCGAATTCGGCCGAGGCGGCTTCGAGGTGGTCTACCCGAGCGTGTCCGCCGAGGCCGAGCCCCCCGTGGCGGTGGTCGACAAGGTGGTCGAGAAGAAAGGCAGCCGCGCCCAGGCCGAGGCCTACCTGAAGTACCTGTGGTCGGACGAAGGCCAGACCATCGCCGCCAACAACTACCTGCGCCCGCGCAACCCGGAGATCCTCGCCAAGTTCGCCGACCGCTTCCCGAAAGTCGACTTCTTCTCGGTGGAGAAGACCTTCGGCGACTGGCGCAGCGTGCAGAAGACCCACTTCATCGACGGCGGCGTATTCGACCAGATCTACAGCCCCAACTGATCTCTCGCCGCTCGACGAAAAAGCCGGAAGCGCTCGCGCTTCCGGCTTTTTCATTCGGCTTGCAGTTCAGCCACTGCCGCCTCAGCGAAACTCGTGCTCCACCTCGGACCAGAGGCTCACCCGCTGTCCGCCGGCCTCGAAGAACTCCATCTCGCGGCGGATGCCGGCGCTGTCTCGCCAGCCCGGCAGGTCGAGGACGATCAGCTCTTCCAGGTGATCCATGTAGAAGGCGTCCACTGGCGCCCACAACCTGCCGATCGCCGCGCGGTCGAGATCGGCCAGGCACAGGTTGATCGGGTGGGACATGGAAACCTGGCTGAATACCACGTGGCCGGCGCGGACGATGGTCGCCGCGACCTCGTTGCAGGCACGGAAGCGCTGCTCGACCACCTCGGCGTCGGCATGGCTGTAGGGACAGGCTAGGAATATCTTGCGCATGGTTACCTCGTTGCGGAAAAGCGACGCCGCGATGGCTCGCGGCGCTCGTCGGGAGATGTTTCAGGTTGCGTGCAGGGCGCTTTTTTCCGCCTCGTCATGCTCCTGCTCCTGCCGGGCATAGCGCTCGGCGGCAGGCACCGAGATGCGGATGGCGATGAATACCGCCAGCAGGCCGCCGAACAATTTGCCGAGCAGGATCGGCAGGATCAGCGTCGGCTGGAAGTTGGCGGTGAATGCCAGGTGATCGCCGATGGTGGCCTGGGCGCAGACGCCCAGGGCCACGCAAAGCACCTTGTCGCGAGCATTCATGTATTTGAACAGGTGGTAGGTGGCGATGATGTTCGCCAGTACCATGACAAAGGCGGTGGCGCCCGGCTGGGACAGCCCCAGGTAACGGCCGAGGACCGCCATCGGGCGCTTGCAGTAGCGCTGGAACAGGTAGCAGATGGGGAAGGTCCCGGCCAGCATGATGCCGATGTAGCCAGCGATCTCGATGGCGCGGAACAACTCTTTCTCGTCGGCGAACATCGGGTCGAAGCCCCAGCCGCCGAAGACCTTGGTGAAGACTCCGGTGAAGTGCTGGACGATGGAAAGCGCCAGGGCCATCTTGATGAACGCGTCCATCACCTTGCCGAATACCAGGAACCCGGTGACCATCGCCGTCGCCCGGTACTTCAGGCCGGCGGCCAGCAGGAAGCAGAAGACGAACAGCGGCGCTAGCAGCCGAAGCATGCCGAGGAAGTCCAGCGACAGGTAGTGCAGGGCCGGCGAACCGGTCGATACCAGTTCGCGCACCGGGATGTGGTTGAGGGTAATCAGCAGCAACGCCGCCAGCACCGCGAACGGAATGCTGATCAACCCGGCCATCGCCCCCAGCGCCAGGTACTTGTGGTCCTTGCGCTCGAGCATGGTCAGGCCGACCGGGATCAGGTAGACGATGGTCGCGCCGGAGGTGTAGCCCACCAGCATGGCGGTAATCCACATGTCGCGGTTGGCGGTCAGGGCATCGGCCAACTGGTAGCCGCCCATGTCCACCGCGATGATCGACAGCGCGGCGATGGATACGTCGGAACCGAGGGTCTGGAAGAACGGGCCGAGGGCATGGGAAATCGCCTTCGACAGATAGGGAATGGCTACCATGATGCCGGCCTGGGCGAGGAACACCGGACCGATGGCGTGGATGCCGTTGACGAACTCGCGGCCCAGACCGCTTTCCGGGCGCAGGATGGAAGCCAGCGCGCCAAGTACCGCACCCAGCATGATCAGGTAAATCACATAGTTTCCGAACTCGGCCATCTGCGTCGTTCTCCCCTCGGCAGGCTCCCGTAGCGGGATGCGTTCTTCTGGTTGTCTGGTCGGGAGGCCGGCCACGCCGGTCGCTCCGCCGAAGCGAACACTCGCATTTCGCGTGCCACAATTTGGTTTTCGTGTTGATTTGAAGGTTCGTTTTACCTAAATTGGTCACCCATACGGTCAAGTAGGCGGCCAATCCAAGAGCGTACCTGCCTTACGGACCTGTGGGATTTTCCGCCGGGCCTGCGCAAAGCCTCGCCCCGCCCCCTTCCGCCCAGCGCCGCCAGGCGCTACCGGGCGATTCACGGTAACAATCGCCGCACCAGGATGCGGCCCATGGGAGAACACGATGCGCCCCGAGGAACGCCGCCGCCACATTCTCGAATTGCTGCGCCAGCGCGAGCGGATCTCGGTGGACGAACTGGCGCGGACCCTTTCCACCTCCCAGGAAACCATTCGCCGCGACCTCGCCGCGCTGGCCGAACAAGGCCTGGTCAGCAAATTCCACGGAGGGGCCGCCCTGCCGCCCAGCGGCGAGCACGAGAACGCCTTCCAGACCCGAATGAACGAGCACGCCCAGGAAAAACGCGCAGTCGCCCGCTACGCCGCCGGCCTGTTCGGGCCCGGTGACAGCATCTTCATCGACACCGGCACCACCACCCTGCTGTTCGCCCGCGAACTGGCGCGCCAGAGCCATCTGACGGTGATCACCAACTCGCTGTTGATCGCCGGCAGCGTCGGCGCCTCCGGCAACCGTGCATTCATGATCGGCGGCGAGTACCGCCCGGAATCCGAACAGAACGTCGGCGCCCTGGCCATTGAGCAGATCGCCCGGTTCAACGCCGAGCATGCGGTGATCACCGTCGGCGCGCTGAACGGCGATGGCGCCATGGATTTTTCCATCGAGGAAGCCGAGATCGCCCGTGCCATGATCGCCCAGGCCCGCCAACTGACGGTTATCGCCGACTCCTCGAAGCTCGGCCGGCGCGCCCTGTTCCAGGTCTTCCCGCTGAGCCGGATCAACCGCCTGGTGGTCGACCGCAAGCCTACCGGGGAACTCTGGGAAGCCCTGCAACAGGCGCGGGTGGAAGTCCACGAAGCCCCCCTGCGCACCCCGCAGGCCTGACTCCCCTCGCGGGCAGCCCCGGAGACAGGCCGGGGCTGTGCCGGTGGCTGCCCGTCGATTAATCGATTGACTGTTTCTTTTTCAGTTGCCACATTAAAACAACAAATTTCACATAAAATTCTGTGTGAAAATTCAGTGTTACGGTCAAAAAGCAAACTGATACCAAAAGAAACAGGCAGAAACGATGACTGAGCCGCTTGCGACAAAGACCGCGATCTTCGACGTTGCAGTGATCGGCGCTGGCGTGGTGGGTTGCGCCATGGCCCGCCGCTTCGCCCTGGAAGGTGCGCGGGTGGTCCTGCTGGAAAAAAGCACCGACATCCTCTCCGGTGCCAGCAAGGGCAACAGCGCGATCCTCCATACCGGTTTCGACGCGCCGCCCGGCAGCATCGAACTGGCCTGCATGCAGGAGGGCTATCGCGAATACCGCGACATCCATGCGCGCCTCAACCTGCCGCTGCTGGAAACCGGCGCCCTGGTGGCGGCATGGAGCGACGAGGATCTGGCGCGCCTGCCGGCCATCGTCGAGCAGGCCCACGGCAACGGTGTCGATGACGTCCGCCAGATCGGTCGCGACGAGGTCCTGGCGCTGGAGCCGCAGTTGGCCGGCAATGTGCTCGGTGCGGTGCGGGTCCCCGGTGAGCATCTGATCGACCCCTGGTCCGCGCCGCTCGCCTATCTGCAACAGGCGCAGGCCCATGGCGCCGAGGCCTGTTTCAACGTCGAGGTGCTGGACGGCGCCTTCGACGGCGGCGAATGGCTGTTGCATACCCGCCGCGGCGATCTGCGCGCGCGCCAGGTAATCAACTGCGCCGGACTCTTCGGTGACCAACTGGAACAGCGCCTGCTCGGCGCGGCGAGCTTCGCCATCCATCCGCGCAAGGGCCAGTTCGTGGTCTTCGACAAGGCCGCCGCGGCGCTGCTGCGGCACATCCTGCTGCCGGTACCCAACGAGCGGACCAAAGGCGTGGTATTCACCCGTACTGTCTTCGGCAACCTGCTTGCCGGCCCCACCGCCGAGGAACAGGACGACCGCGAACAGGCACGGGTCGACAGCGACACCCTGCAGCGACTGATAGACGCCGCCGTCGAGCGGCTCCCCGGCCTGCGCGGCATGCCGGTCACCGCCACCTACGCCGGGTTGCGGCCGGCCAGCGAAAAGAAGGAATACCGCATCCGCCAGGTCGACGGACGCAACTGGATCAGTGTCGGCGGCATCCGTTCCACCGGTCTCACCGCGGCGCTGGGCATCGCACGCCACGTCTATCGTCTCTACCAGGGTGGGCGCTTCCACGAAGCGGTTCGCGAGCCGCTCTGGCCGCAGGTACCGAACCTCGCCGAACACCTGCCGCGCGACTGGCAGCGTCCCGGCTACGACGAGATCGTCTGCCACTGCGAGATGGTCACCCGCCGGGAAATCCTCGCCGCCCTGGAAGGCCCGCTGCCAGCCGGCGACTTCGGCGGCCTGAAGCGTCGCACCCGCGCCTGCATGGGACGCTGCCAGGGTTTCTACTGCAACGCGCGGGTCGCCGAGCTGAGCGCCGGCCGCCTCGCCCAGCCCCTCGCCACCGGGAGTTGCCATGAGCATCACTGAACAGGTCGACGTCGCCATCGTCGGCAGCGGTCCCGCCGGATTGGCGGCCGCCATCGAACTACGCCGCCAAGGCGTCGCCCGGGTCTGCGTGCTGGAGCGCGACGGCGAGGCCGGCGGTATACCCCGGCATTGCGCGCATCCGCCGTTCGGCCTGCGCGAGCACGGCCGCCTGTTGACCGGCCCGGCCTACGCGCTGCGTAACGTCGAACAGGCTGAACGGGCCGGGGTGGATATCCGCCTGCGCCATAGCGTGGTCGCTCTCGCCGCCGCCGGTCTGCTGCAACTGGCCACCCCCGAAGGCCCGCGCAGTCTGCGCGCGACACGCGTGCTGCTGGCCACCGGCGCACGCGAGACGCCACGCTCGGCGCGCCTGCTGGGCGGCGACCGGCCACTGGGCGTGATCAATACCGGCGCGCTGCAAGCCTATCTCTATCTGCAAGGCCTGAAGCCGTTCGAACGGCCGCTGATCGTCGGCACCGAGCTGGTCAGCCTGTCCGCCGTGATGAGTTGCCGGCGTGCCGGCATCCGCCCGGTGGCCATGCTCGAACGCAACGCACGGGCCACCGCGCGTTGGCCGCTATCGTTGTTTCCCAGGCTGTGCGGAGTACCGATGCACTTCTCCAGCGAGCTGCTGGAGATCGAAGGCCGCGGCCGGGTCGAGGCGGCGCGGGTACGCCTGGGCGACGGGCGGGTCGAACGGATCGCCTGCGACGGCATCCTCCTCAGCGGACGCTTCGTTCCCGAATCGAGCCTGGTCCGCCTCAGCCACCTGGAACTGGACCCGGCCAGCGGCGGCCCGCGCATCGATCAGTTCGGCCGCTGCTCCGACCCCGCCTATTTCGCCGCCGGCAACCTGCTCCGGCCGATCGAGACCGCCGGCTGGTCGTTCCGCGAGGGACGAAGGATAGCCGGCCTGCTGGCCGCCGACCTGCGGGCCGAACTGCCGGTCGCCGCGCCCGGTATCGCCATCGATTGCAGCGGTCCGCTCAAGCTGTGCGTGCCGCAGCGGCTGCTGGCCGACCCGACACCCGGCCTGGCGCATCTGCAGCTACGCGTAAGCGAGGCCGCCAGCGGCCGCCTGCGGATACTGGCCGATGGTCGCCCGGTGTGGGAGCGCGCCCTGTCCTGCCTGCCGGAACGCCGCCTGCTGGTGCCGCTGGCCGCCCTGCGCCTACCGCCGGACACCCGACGCCTGGAAGTCGCCTTCCTCACCTCCGGCCACTGAACCCGCGAAGAGAACCGACCATGCGAATCGCCGCCCTCGACCAGGGAACCACCAGTACCCGCGTGCTGGTTGCCAGCCAGGACGGCAGCGCCGATATTCAGTTGGCGCTGCGTCACCAGCAACATCATCCGCAGTCCGGCTGGGTCGAGCACGATCCGCTGGAACTGCTGGCCAACCTGCAACGCTGCCTGGAGGCCAGCGGCCGGGTCGACGCCATCGGCCTCGCCAACCAGGGCGAAAGCTGCATGGCCTGGGACGCCCGCAGCGGCGAGCCGTTGTCGCCGCTGATCGTCTGGCAGGACAACCGCACCACCCCGCACATCGAGCGTCTACGCGCCAGCGGCGCCGAGGCGCTGGTCCTGGAACGCAGCGGCCTGCCGCTCGATGCCTATTTCTCGGCCAGCAAGCTGGGCTGGATCGTCGAGCACCTTCCTGCCGCTCGCCGGGCTCTCGAGACCGGCCGCCTGCGCCTGGGAACCAGCGACGCCTGGTTTCTCGACCGCTTGTGCGGAACCTTCGCCACCGACGTCACCACCGCCTCGCGCACCGCATTGATGAACCTCGCCGAGGGCCGCTGGGACCCCGAACTGTGCGCCCTGTTCGGCGTGCCGATCGAGTGCCTGCCGGAAATCCGCGATACCGTCGGCCATTTCGGGGTGATCGGCAACACTCCGCTGACGGCCTCGGTGGTTGACCAGCAGGCCTCGCTCTACGGTCACGGCTGCCGCCAGCCCGGTGATGCGAAGATCACCTTCGGCACCGGCGCCTTCGCCCTGACCCTTAGCGGCGAGCGGATCATCCGCTCGCCGGAGACAGGCCTGCTCGCCACCATCGCCTGGCAGATCGATGCCAAGCCGGTGTACGCCATGGACGGCGGGGTCTACGATGCCAGCGCCGCAGTCGAGTGGGCCGGGCGTCTTGGCCTGTTCAGCGACTTCTCGGAACTGGCCGGCTTCGACCGGCCGCCGGCCATCGACCGCGGGCTGGCCTTCGTCCCGGCCTTGTCGGGACTCGCATGCCCGCACTGGGACCGCAGCGCCGGCGCGATGTGGCTGGGAATGGACGCCGGCACCCGCCGCGAGGACCTCTGCCAGGCCCTGCTCGAAGGCGTGGTGCTGCGCAGCGCCGAGGTGATCCAGGCGATGGACGGCTACCTGAAGGTCACCGACCGCCTGTCCATCGACGGCGGCCTGGCGCGCAGCCCCTACTTCGCCCAGTTCCTCGCCGACAGCCTGCAACGGCGCATCGTCACCCAGCGCTTCGACGAACTCACCGCCTTCGGTTGCGCCGCCCTTGCCGCGCGTGGCCTCGGCTACGAGCTGGCGGAGCCGCGCAACACCCGCACGGAGTTCCAGCCGCGGGTCGACGCCGGCACCGCCCGGCGCTGGCAGGTGCGTTTCAGCGAAGCGGTGGCGCGCACCCGCGGCTGGCGCTGAGCCGCTTTCAGCGTCCCGGCCAGCCGGTCTCGCGCAGCGCCGCCAGGAGCGTCTCCCCCTTCAGCGCGGGCACCAGCCGGCCGTCCTCGGTGCGCATGTCCTCGCCGGCCAGCAGCACGTTGACGATGGCTTCTTCCACCGCCTCCGCCGCCGCGGCGAACAACGGCGAGATGTGGTCGTTGTTGAGCATCCGCAGCGGCGTGCTCTGCGGCAGGTCCTTGCGCGCATAGTCGGCTGGCGGCAGGTCCTGGTTGCCGGTGGCGAATGCGAGGAACACGTCGCCGCTGGAGTCCTCGGTGCCACCGCCGGTGCGAGCGATGCCGATCGAGGCGCGCTGCGCCAGGCGCTGGCACTGGTGCGGCAGCAGCGGCGCGTCGGTGGCCAGGATCACCACGATGGAGCCCATGCCCGGGGTGCCTTCCTCGCTGAACGGCGAGGGGATGTCGCCCAGCCGGCGGCCGACCGGATAGCCATCGACCCGCAGCTCGCGACGCTGGCCGTGGTTGGCCTGGACCAGCGCGCCCACCGTCCAGCCGCCCTGCTCCGCCGGCAGCCGCCGCGATGCGCTACCGATGCCACCCTTGAACTCGTGGCAGATCATCCCGGTGCCGCCGCCCACCGAACCTTCGCGGACCGGTCCGGACTCGGCGCAGGCCAGCGCCTCGCCGACCTGGCGGGCGCCGACGTGCTGGCCCCAGATATCGTTGAGCAGGCCGTCGAAGGTCTCCATCACCACCGGCATGCACCAGTACAGCCCGCTGTCGCCGAGTTCGGCGCGCTCCTCGGCGATCAGCGCGTCGCGCACCGCGCCGACGCTGTGGGTATTGGTGATGGCGATCGGGGTGGTCAGCAGGCCGGCTTCACGGATCCACTCCAGGCCCGTGGCGTCGCCGTTGCCGTTGAGCACATGGCAGCCGGCGAAGCAGGGTTGCAGGCGCGCCGCACCGGCGCGCGGCTGGACCAGGGTGACGCCGGTGCGAACCTGCCTGCCGTCGATCCGCTGGTTCAGGGTGCTGTGGCCGACGCGCACGCCGGGAACGTCGGTGATCGCGTTGAACGGGCCGGGAGTGCCCAGGCCGAGGGTGATGCCAAGTTGTCGAGCGCGCATGCGGACTCCTGTTTCAAAGCTTCTGGAACGCCGGACTGAGCTTGCCGTAGGTGCAGTAGAGAATCACCGACACCGCCAGCAGTCCGACAATGATCATCACGTCCCTGGCCGAGGCCGCCAGGAACAGGTTGAGCAGCAGGTATCCCGCCCCGCTCACCGCCAGCAGCGCTGGCAGCGGCCACAGCGGCATCCGGTAGGGATGCTCGCGGTCGCGCCGCAGCACCCGGCTGAACAGCGCGCAGAGGGCGACGATCAGGTAGACCATGACGATCAGCAACACGGTGAACGAGGTCAGTTCGGCCAGGTTGGAGCTGAAGCTCAGCGCCGCCGAGGGAATGGCGAGGAACAGCGTGGCCAGCCAGGGCGATTCCCAGCGCGGATGGATACGGGTGAAGGCACGGTTCAACGCCGGCATCCAGAGCGCGTCGCGACCGCTGCTGAAGATCACCCGGGCGCTCTGGATGACGATGGCGACGATGGCGTTGAACACCGAGAGGAAGATTCCCGCGCTGACCAGGCGCGACAGCGTCTCGTTGCCATGGCTGTTCAACAGGTAGCCGATCGGATCGGGGCTGGCGAGCATCGCCGGGAGCGACGGCGCGCCGATCAGCAGCGCGGCGAGCGGGACGATCTCGATCAGCACCACCAGCGCCAGCGACCAGAGCACCGCGCGATGCACGCTGTGGCCGCCGTCCTTCATGTCCTCGGCGAGCAGCACCGCGCCGCCGAAACCGTTGTAGGAGAACAGCGCGGTACCGACCGCTCCGATCACCAATGCCCAGGGTGCGATCGCCAGCAGCCCGCCGTCGCCGACTACCTGCGGCTGCAGCAGGACGCTCGCCGGTTGCTGTGCATGGCCGAAACCGAGGCCGACGATCACCAGCAGCGCCGCCACTTCCAGCAGCAGGCAGGTACCCGTGACCCAGGCGTTGACGCGGATGTTGAGGATGCCCAGCAGGTAGCTGAAGGCAACGATCGCCAGGGCCACGGTCTGCGCATCGAAGTGGGTGCCGAGGGCAGCGTTCAGGTAAGTCGCCGCGCCGGTGGCGAGCACCGGCGGGATGAACAGCAGCATCGCCAGCACCGTGAGGAAGGTGGCGTAGCCGGCCAAGCCGCCGAACACCCGCTTGGCGTAGACATACTCGCCGCCGGCGGTGCTGTGCGCCCTGCCCAGCTCGGCATAGCACCAGGCGAACATCAGCGCCAGCACCCCGGCCAGGGCGAAGGCCCAGAAGGCGCCGGTGCCGGCCTGCTGGATGGCGAAGGGGGCGATGACGAAGACGGAACTGGCGGGAGTGACCGCGGAAACGGTGATGGCGACCACGTCGAACACGCCCAGGGTGGGTTTCAGCGCACTTTCGGGCGCGGGGGAAGAGCTCATGTCGTTGTCCTCTGATTGTTATTGAAGTTGAGGCAGTAACGGAGACTCGCGGCGGCCCCTTGCCGGGGCGCTGGTTATGCGCCGACTCTAGGAGCGCGGAACCGGCGGGCCAATCACCCTTTGGGGTTACGCCCCTTGACGCGGCGGATGGAAAAGCCGCAAACCGGAGCCTGCGAAAACCCACCGTGGAGCGAATACGGATGCACACCCTGTTCCGGGACATCGGCATGCACGCCAGCCTGGGCCGCGCCATCGAACAGATCGGCGGCAACCGCTTCTGGAAGCAATTGATCCTGCTGCTGCGCCAGCACCTGCCGTTCGACAACGCCCTGGCGATCTTCTACCCCGCCAACGGCGTGCCGGTGGCCCTGGAGGAATACGACGCCGAACCGCACGCCGGGCCGGCCTCGATGCTCGCCTACCTGAACGGGCTGTACCTGCTCGACCCCTTCTACCAGGCTTGCCGGGAAGGCCTGGCCAGCGGCCTGTACCGCCTCGAGGAGATCGCCCCGGACCATTTCCGGCAGAGCGAGTACTACCTTAGCTACTTCCACGACAACGTTCTGGAGGACGAGGTGCAGTTCATCCTACAGGTGCCCGGCCAGGGCGCGCTGTCGCTGTCGTTGGGCATGCAGAGGATGTTCGCCGACGAGGAATGCGGGATGCTCGGCTTGCTCTCGAGCTGGGTCCTGGCGCTAATGCAGCAGCACTGGCAGCAGCGCAGCCAGCGCCTGTTGCCGGCCGCACCGCAGGAAGAGATGGCCACGCAGATACGCGACGCCCTCAGCCACTTCGGCGCCAGCGTGCTATCGGAACGGGAACTGGAGATCGCCCGCCTGATCCTTCGCGGCTACTCGTCGAAGGCCATGGCCGAGCGCCTGGCGATCTCGCCGGAGACGATCAAGGTCCATCGGCGCCACCTGTACGCCAAGCTGGACATTTCCTCGCAACCGGAACTGTTCTCGCTGTTCATCCAGTCGCTCGGGCACGACCCGGAGAACCCCTAGGGGTCATGGATTGGCGTAGCGCCGGCTGAGACCGGGCGGGATGCCGCGGGCGTCGGTCTCGGTCCAGGGACCCTGCGGGCTGGTGGACCAGAACCAGCCGCCGTCCCAGCGGTAGTAGGTACGCTGGCGGTAGTAGAGATCGCGCTCGCCGCGGATCACATAGACCCCCAGGCTGCCGTCCCAGACGCCCTTGCCGCCTGGCGGCGGGGCGAACTGCGGACGCGAGCGGCTGGGCTGCGCCGGAGTCTGCGGTTGCGGGGTGATGCGCGGCGGGGTGGCGCCGGGCGCGCTGGACGGACCGGGCTGCGGCTGGCTCTGCGGCGGCATCGAGGCCGGCGGTTCGCTGGTCTGCGGCGGATGCACCACGCACCCGCCGAGACCGCCCAGGAGAATCGCCAGACCCAGATACTTCGCCTTCACCGCCGCACCTCCCGCCAACCCGTTGTCGTTATGGCCGGGCCGCCTGGGGCTGGTCCGGGCCGTCGATGGTCAGCGCTTGCGCCGACGACTGGGCGGTAGACAACGGTTTGCCGCGTCCGATCCATTCGCCGGAGATGGCGTTGCCGGCGCGGGATACCCGCGCGACCAGCTCGACCTGCGGGAATCCGCTGAGCTTGAGCTGCGGCATCATGGCGTCGGCATCGCTCAGGCTGACCTCGGCCGGCAGGTCGGCGACGGTCAGGCGCTTCACTGCCAACGGCATCGGCGGGCCGCCGACGGCGCGGGCGAAGACGAACACGCTGTCGTCGGCCTTGACCTGGCCCTTCACCGCGTCGCTGATATCCACCTTCACCGTCAGGGTCACCCCGGCGGCAGCGGGCGCGGCCGGCGCCGGCGGGGTCTGCCCGGCCTCGGTCATGCGCTCGCGGGCACGCTGGATGCCGCCCTGGATCGCCGAGCGCGCCGGGTCCTCGTTCGGCAACACCGACACCAGGCGCTCCCAGAAGCCGATGGCGTCGGCGTAGCGCTGCTCTTCGAAGGCGGCGATGCCGAGCAGGCCAAGGGTGGTCACTTCGGCCGGGTCGCCCTTCAGCGCCTCGTCGGCCAGGGCCTTGATCTGCGCGGTCATTTTCTTGCCACCGGAGAAATACAGTGCCTGCGCCCACTGGCCGAGCACTTCCGGCTGCCGCCCGCTGAGTTCGGCGGCGCGTTCGAAGGCCCGCGCCGCATCGGCGCCGCGTTCCTGGGTCATGTAGGTGCGACCGAGGAAGTACCAGCCCTGGGCGGAATCCGGCTGAGCCTGTACCGCGCGCTCCAGGCGCGCGGTCATCTCTTCCATGGAGTGCGGCGCCTGGGCGAATTCGCGGGCCAGCTCGACCTTGTCGCTGGCGCCCCAATGCAGGTACAGGCCGAGCGCGACCAACGGCACCAGCAGCGCCGCGACCAGCGGGACCGCCCGGCCCAGGCGCGAGCTACGCTCTTCGCCGCTGCCCTCGGTGTCGGCGAGCAGTTCGCGGGCAGCCTCGGCGCGGCCATTCTCCAGTTGCTCGGCGGTCAGCGTGCCGGCGGCCTGCTGGCCGGCCAGCTCGGCGATCCGCTCCTGATAAAGCGCGACGTTCAGGGCGGTACGGTCTTCCTCGGCCTGGGCGCGACGGCCACGCAGCAGCGGAATCAGCAGGAATGCCAGGGCCGCCAGCAGCAGCAGGCCGGCAGCGAGCCAGAAATCGATCATTTGTCGTTCTTCAACAGGTTGGCGAGGCGCGCTTGCTCCTCGGCGGACAGGGTGGTTTGCGCCTTGGCGGCGGTGCGCCGGCGGCGCAGGACGATCACGCCGATCACCAGCACGCCGAACAGCAGCAAGGCGCCCGGACCGAACCAGAGCAGCCAGGTACGCTCGTTGACCGGCGGCTTGTAGCGAACGAAGTCACCGTAGCGGGCAACCATGTAGTCGACGATCTCGCCGTCGCTCTTGCCCTGCTGCAACTGGCCGTAGATCTGCTTGCGCAGATCGGCGGCGATCGGTGCGTTGGAGTCGGCGATGTCCTGGTTCTGGCACTTCGGGCAGCGCAGTTCCTGGGTCAGGTTGCGGAAGCGCTCGCGCTCGGCGTCGCTGGCGAACTCGTAGGTGTCGATGGCGGCCCGGGCCACGCCGCAGAGGGCGAGACCGAGCAGCGCGGTGGCGAGGAAACGCTTCATCGGGCCTCCGGCTCGTCCAGCAGTTGCTGGTACAGCGGCGCCAGTTGCTCGCGCCAGACTTTCTGGTCGACCACCCCGACGATCTTGTGGCGGATGATGCCCTGCTTGTCGATCAGGTAGGTTTCCGGCGCACCGTACACGCCCAGGTCCAGGCCCAGGGTGCCGTCGGCGTCGCTGATGCTCAGCAGGTAGGGATTGTGCAGCTCGTTCAGCCACTTGATGGCGGCGGCGTTGTCGTCCTTGTAGTTGATCCCGTAGATCACCACGCCCTGCTCGGCCAGTCGGGTCAGTTCCGGGTGCTCGACCCGGCACGACGGGCACCAGGTGCCCCAGACGTTGACCAGCGCCGGCTTGCCCTTGAGGTCGGCCTCGGTCAGGCGCCGGGCCGGGTCCTGCACGCTGGGCAGGTCGAAGGCCGGGAACGGCTTGCCGATCAGCGCCGAGGGCAGCTCGCTGGGGTCCAACCAGAGGCCGCGGAAGAGGAACACCGCGACGATCAGGAAGATCCCCAGCGGCAGCAGCAGAATCGCTCGTTTCAAGACTCAGGCTCCCTGACCGGCGAGGCCCAGGGCCTCGCGCACACGTGTTTTCACCTTCACCCGGTAGCGCCGGTCGAGCGCCGCCAGGGCGCCGCCGAGGCCCATCAGCAGGCCACCGAACCAGATCCAGCGGACGAACGGCTTGACGTGCACGCGCACCGCCCAGGCACCGTTCTCCAGCGGCTCGCCGAGCGCCACGTAGAGGTCGCGAGTAAAGCCGGCATCGATCCCGGCCTCGGTCATCATCGAACTCTGCACGGTGTACAGGCGCTTCTCCGGATGCAGGGTGGCGATCTCCTTGCCGTCGCGGCTGACGTGGATGCTGCCCTTGTCCGAGGTGTAGTTCGGCCCTTCGTGGTGCTTCGCGCCGTCGAAGAGGAAGTGGTAGCCGCCCAGTTCGACGGTGTCGCCGGGCGACATGCGCAGGTCACGCTGGGCGCTGTACTGGCTGCTGAGGACGATGCCGATGGCGCACACGGCGATGCCCAGGTGCGCCAGTTGCATGCCCCAGTAGCTGCGGGTCAGGCTGCGGGCGCCGGCCAGCACGCCTTTGTGCCGGGTCTTGTCGAGGAAGTCGCGGAAACCGGCCAGGACCACCCAGGCGGACAGCAGGAACACCGCCAGCACCGCCCAGTTGAAATCGCCGAAGTACATCGAACCGGCCGCCGCCAGGACCGCGCTGGCCACCAGCACCGGGGTCAGCATGCCGAGCAGCCAGCGGCTCGGGGTGTCCTTCCAGCGCACCAGCACGCCGACCGCCAGGGCCGCCATCAGCGCCGCCATCAGCGGCAGGAACATGGCGTTGAAGTACGGCGGGCCGACCGACAGCTTGGCGCCGCTGAGGGCATCGAGCAGCAGCGGGTAGAGAGTCCCGAGGAGGATCATCGAGGCCGCCACCACCAGCACCAGGTTGTTCAGCAGCAGCAGGGTCTCGCGCGACCACAGGGCGAAGCCGACCTGGCTCTTGACCACCGGCGCGCGCAGGGCGAACAGGGTCAGCGAGCCGCCGACCACCAGCAGCAGGAAGGCGAGGATGAACACCCCGCGCTCCGGGTCGGAGGCGAAGGCGTGCACCGAGGTGAGCACGCCGGAGCGGACCAGGAAGGTGCCCAGCAGGCTCAGGGAGAAAGCGGCGATCGCCAGCAGCACGGTCCAGCTCTTGAACACGCCGCGCTTCTCGGTCACCGCCAGCGAGTGGATCAGTGCAGTGCCGACCAGCCAGGGCATGAAGGAGGCGTTTTCCACCGGATCCCAGAACCACCAGCCCCCCCAGCCCAACTCGTAGTAGGCCCACCAGGAGCCGAGCACGATGCCGATACCGAGGAAGGCCCAGGCCACCAGGGTCCAGGGCCGCGACCAGCGCGCCCAGGCGGCGTCCAGGCGGCCGCCGAGCAGTGCGGCGATGGCGAAGGCGAAGGCCACCGAGAATCCGACGTAACCCATGTAGAGCATCGGCGGGTGGACGATCAGGCCGACGTCCTGCAACAGCGGGTTGAGGTCGTTGCCGTCCATCGGGGTCTGCGGCAGCAGGCGGCTGAACGGGTTGGAGGTGATGATCAGGAACAGCAGGAAGCCGGTGCTGATCATGCCCATCACCGCCAGCACGCGGGCCAGCATGACCTCCGGCAGTTGCCGGGAGAAGATCGACACGGCGAAGGTCCAGCCACCGAGGATCAGCGCCCAGAGCAGCAGCGAACCTTCGTGGGCGCCCCAGACGGCGCTGAACTTGTAGTACCAGGGCAGCGCGCTGTTGGAGTTGCCGGCCACGTAGGCCACCGAGAAGTCGTCGCGCAGGAAGGCCCAGGTCAGGCAGCCGAAGGCGAAGGCGAGGAAGGCGAACTGCCCCCAGGCCGCCGGGCGCGCCAGGCTCATCCACTGGCGGTCGCCGCGCCAGGCGCCGACCAGCGGCAGGCTCGATTGCACCAGGGCCAGGCAGAGGGCGAGGATCAGGGCCAGGTGGCCGAGTTCGGGGATCATCTACTTGCCCTCCTGGTTGTACGAGGTCTCGCCGGCGGCCTTGCCGTTCTCGTAGTGCTTCAGTTGGCCGCTGTCCTTGAGCGCCTTGGTGACTTCCGGCGGCATGTAGTTCTCGTCGTGCTTGGCCAGCACTTCATCGGCCACCAGCACGCCGTCGCCGCCCAGCTTGCCGAGGGCGACGATGCCCTGCCCCTCGCGGAACAGGTCGGGAAGGATGCCATGGTAGGCGATGGTCACTTCCTTGGCGCCGTCGGTGACCACGAAACGCACGTTCAGCGAATCCTCGCTGCGTTGCAGAGAACCCTTTTCCACCAGGCCGCCGGCGCGGATGCGGGTGTCGGTCGGTGCTTCGCCGTTGGCGATCTGGGTCGGGGTGTAGAACAGGTTGATGTTCTGTTGCAGGGCCGACAGCGCCAGGCCCACCGCGGCGCCGACACCCGCCACGATGGCGAGGACGATGATCAGACGTTTCTTGCGGACCGGATTCACTGCTGGGCCTCCTGGCGCAGACGACGCGCCTCTTCTTGCAGGTAGCGGCGCCGGGCCAGCAGCGGCTCGGCGACATTGATCGCCAGCACCAGCAGGCTGATGCCGTAGGCCGACCAGACGTAGGGGCCGTGATGGCCCATGGCGAGGAAGTCGCCGAACGATTCGAAGCTCATCGTGCCTTCTCCACCAGGGCCTTCACCTCGGCCTTCGCCCAGGCGGTGCGGGACTCGCGCTTGAGCACTTCCAGGCGCATGCGCACCAGCAGCATGGCCGCGAAGAAGCAATAGAAGCCTAGGACCATGATCAGCAACGGCAACCACATCTCCACCGGCATCGCCGGTTTCTCGGTGATGGTGAAGGTGGCCGGCTGGTGCAGGGTGTTCCACCACTCCACCGAGTACTTGATGATCGGGATGTTCACCACGCCGACGATGGCCAGTACGGCACAGGCCTTGGCCGCGCTGTCGCGGTTACTGATCGCCTGACCGAGGGCGATGATGCCGAAATAGAGGAAAAGCAGGATCAGCATCGCCGTCAGGCGCGCGTCCCAGACCCACCAGGCGCCCCAGGTCGGCTTGCCCCAGACGGCCCCGGTAAGCAGCGCGACGAAGGTCATCCAGGCGCCGATGGGGGCGGCGCACTGCACCGCCACGTCGGCGATCTTCATCTTCCAGATCAGCCCGACGGCACCGGCCACGGCCAGCATGACGTAGCAGGACTGGGCGAGGAAGGCCGCCGGCACATGGATATAGATGATGCGGAAGCTATTGCCCTGCTGGTAGTCCGGCGGCGCGAAGGCCAGCCCCCAGACGCAGCCGGTGACGATCAGCAGCGCCGCCGCCACGGCGAACCAGGGCAGCCAGCGGCCGCTGATCTCGTAGAACCACTTGGGCGACCCAAGCTTGTGAAACCATGTCCAATTCATCATCAGGCTCTGTTTACAGGGCTCTTTGGAAATACCGGGCAGGCCTTCCGCTGCCAGCCCGGGTCAAGCGTGGGCGGCGCAGCCGCCCGGTACCGCACGCCCGCCGATGCCTTCGGCGGGCGGACTCACTCGCCTACGCTGATCTTCAGGCCGGCAGCGATGGCGAATGGCGTGAGTGTCAATGCTAGCGCCGTCAGGCTCGCCAGCCACAATAAATGTCCGCTGCTGGGCAGTCCCTGCAGCGAAGCCTGCAGCGCCCCGCTACCGAGAATCAGCACCGGGATGTACAGCGGCAGGATCAGCAGCGCCAGCAACAGGCCGCCGCGCTTGAGGCCCACGGTCAAGGCCGCGCCGACGGCGCCGAGCAGGCTCAGCACCGGCGTACCGAGCAACAGGGAAAGCAGCAGCACCGGTATGCAACGGGCCGGCAGGCCCAGCATCAGCGCGAACAGCGGCGACATCAGGACCAGGGCCAGCCCGGAAAACAGCCAGTGTGCCAGCACCTTGGCCAGCACCAGAAGAGCCAGGGGGTGCGGCGAAAGGACCCACTGCTCCAGAGAACCGTCCTCGAAATCGCTGCGGAACAGCCCTTCCAGCGAGAGCAGCACGGCCAATAGCGCCGCCACCCAGACCAGGCCGGGCGACAAGGTTTGTAGCAATTGGCTTTCCGGCCCGACCGCCAGGGGGAACAGGGCGATGACGATGGCGAAGAACACCAGCGGGTTGGCCAGCTCCGCCGGTCGGCGGAACAGCAGGCGCGCCTCGCGCGCCAGAAGCAGGCTGAAGACGTTGCTCATGCCGGATCGCCCAGCGCCGGCTCGACCGTCGCGCCGCTGGCCGCCTTGAGCGCACCGAGGTCCAGCTCGCGGTAGCCGGCGGGCACCTGCTGCAGGCTGTGGTGGGTGGTCAGCACCACCATCCCGCCGCGCTGGCAATGCCCGGCCAGGTGCGTTTCCAGTTGCGCCACCCCCTGTTTGTCGAGGGCGGTGAAGGGTTCATCGAGGATCCACAAGGGCGGTGCGTCCAGGTACAGGCGGGCCAGCGCCACGCGGCGTTGCTGGCCGGCGGAAAGGGTGTGGCAGGGAACGTCCTCGAAGCCACGCAGGCCGACGTCGGCCAGGGCCTGCCAGATCGCCTCGCGGCTGGCCGGCTGGTGCAGCGCGCAGAGCCAGGTGAGGTTCTCCTCGGCGCTGAGCAGGCCCTTGATTCCCGCGGCGTGGCCGATCCACAGCAGGCTGCGGGCCAGTTCGCCGCGCTGTTCGGCGAGCGGCCGGCCGTTCAGGCGGACTTCCCCGGCGGTCGGCTGCATCAGTCCGGACAGCAGGCGCAGCAGGCTGGTCTTGCCGCTGCCGTTGGGACCGACCACCTGCAACATCTCGCCGGCGGCCAGGCGCAGGTCGAGGCGCTCGAACAGCATGCGCCAGTCGCGCTCGCAGGCGAGCCCGACGGTTTCCAGCAAGGGGCTGGCTGTGGGGACTTCAGCAGGATCGGACATCGAACAACATCGCCAAGCGTCTCTCCTCGTCGCGGCGCCGGAGGCCTTCACGGAACAGACCCTAAAGTCGGGATAAACACGGCCGCTATACTGGTGACGACGCGGCCAGCCTGTTTGACAGGCGCGGCATTATACACGCCCTTCCCCAGCCTCCGCAGGGTCGTTTAAGACAGGTTGTTACCCATGCCAGCCGAGATAGGCGCTTCCCCATCACTACCCCCGGTTTCCGCCCCGCGCCCGCTGCCGCCGGCGCAATCGCAGGGCAACGCCCAGGCCGACGCCGAGATGACCCTGAAGCTGGTGCAGACCCTGGCCGGCCTGCTGGGCGAAGGCGAGTCGGGCAAGGCCGAGGTGCTAGCGGTCAAGGAAGGCCTGGCGAACAATTTCCAGGTCCTGCTCAAGCTGACCCTGACGAACAGCGGGCAGAGCCTGGTGGAAGTGCAGAGCAATCGGCCGCTGGTGCCGGGCAACCTGCTCAACGTCAGCGCCACCAGCAACACCAGCGTGGTTGCCACCCTGCTCGACAGCATGGCCGGCGCTGGCCCGCTGAGCAGCCTCGACCTGGAGCAACTGCCGCCCGGCACCCTGCTCCAGGGCAAGGTCCTGTCCAGCACCGCGCTGCCGGCGGACAAGGCCCAGCAGGTGGTCTACCGGGTCCTGCTGAACCTGCTCAACACGCCGCTCGCCGGCAGCAACCTGAGCCTCGACTCGCCCCAGGCGCTGCCGGTCGGCAGCCTGCTCACGGCGCTGGTGAAAAACAGCCAGCAGATCGACTTCCTGCCGCTCAGCGGACGCCTCGACCAGCTTGCGCTGGGCCAGCAACTGGCCGGGCAGAGCGCCCGCCAGGCTTCCCTGGAAGGCCTGTTCGCCGCCCTGCAGGGGCTGAACGGCCGCAACGACCTGCCGGACAGCCTGCGCCAGGCCGTGGAGCGCCTCTTCGCCGGCCTGCCGGAGGCGCAGAAGATGGGCGATTCCAAGCTGCTCGGCCAGGCCCTGCAGCAGAGCGGCCTGTTCCTCGAGGCGCGCCTGATGCAGGGCGCCACCGATCATCTCGGCCAGGACCTGAAGGCCAACCTGTTGCGCCTGTTCGCCCAGCTGTCGCCGCTGCCGCCGACCGGCGCCCAGGCGCCGGGCATGTTCGCCGGCAACATGGCGAACCTGGCCCAGGCGCTGCCGGCCTTTGTCCGCAACGCCCTGGGCAACCTGGGACAGAGCGCCAACAAGACCCAGGCACTGAACTTTCCCCTGCCGAGCAAGGTTCTCCAACTGTTCGACGAGGACATGGAACTGGAGTCGCTGCTGCGCCTTGCCGCCGCGGCGATCTCCCGCCTGCAGACCCATCAGCTGTCGAGCCTGGCGCAGACCAGCACCCTGCCGGATGGCACCCAACTGGCGACCTGGCAGATGGAGGTGCCCATGCGCCATCAGCACTCGGTGGTACCGTTGCAGGTGAAGTTCCAGGAAGAACAGCGCAAGACCGGCGAAGAGGCCCGCGAAAGCCTCTGGCGCGTCGAACTGGCCTTCGACCTGGAGCCGCTGGGACCGCTGCACGCCCAGGCGACCCTGCTGCGCGGCAGCCTGTCCAGCCAGCTTTGGGCCGAGCGCGACGCGACCGCGCGGCTGGTCGAGCATGAACTCGGCCACCTGCGCCAACGCCTGCGCGACGCCGGCCTGACCGTTGGCGAGATCACCTGCCAGCGCGGCCGCCCGCCCCAGGGCCCGCGAGCGACCATCGAACAACGCTGGGTAGACGAAACCGCATGAACAGAAAGCAGTCACCCGCCCCGCGCCAGGCCATCGCCCTGAGCTACGACGGCCAGGCCGCGCCGACCCTTTCCGCCAAGGGCGACGCCGAACTGGCCGAGGCGATCCTGGCCATCGCCCGCGACTACGAGGTACCGATCTACGAGAACGCCGAGCTGGTCCGCCTGCTCGCCCGCCTGGAACTCGGCGACGCCATTCCGGAAGCGCTGTATCGCACCATCGCCGAGATCATCGCCTTCGCCTGGCACCTGAAAGGCAAGTGTCCCGAGGGATTCGCGCCGGACGCCGCGGATGGCAACCAGATGCTGCTGCTCGGCGGTCCCGGCGACTGAGCGGACCCGCCACACGTCGAAACCGAAGCGCCGGAACCGGAATCCGCGAGAGCGGTCCCAGCACAGTCCACCTGCCACTTCCCAGGCCGCCCATGTCCTCGCCAAGCCCCCTCCCCCTCGCCGCCCTGCTGCTTATCGCCAGCCATGTCCAGGCCGCCCCGGCCATCCTCGGCGACGAGGAAAAGGATGCAATCATCGATCGGCACCGGCTGACTCCGGAGCTCCGCATCAATCGGCAAGCCAAGGTACGCCATCACGAAGGAACCATCGACCGCGTGGTCCTGCTTCAGGATAGGGACCGCTTCACCTACCGAAGCTACCTTCGCGACGACCAGAAGGAGCCTGCCACCTTCTGGATCCTGGAGTTCGACGCACGCAGCGGGAAACGACTGAGCGAACGCCAGACCGATGAGGACGACTATTGGCGTAGACGCGACGCCGACTCGCAACGGGCCGACAGCGGCGAAAGGAACCGATAGATAGCGCAGCCGAAACCTTCGACGCGTCGTCCCGGTACAGCGGCTCAGGCAAAACCGCCGTTGACCCGCAGTACCTGGGAATTGACCCAGGCCCCGTCCGGCCCGGCGAGGAAGGACACCGCCGCGGCGATCTCGTCCGGTTCGCCGAGACGCTCCAGCGGCGCCAGCCTGGCGATCTGGTCGATCTGTTCGGCGCTCTTGCCGTTGAAGAACAGCTCGGTGGCCACCGGGCCGGGCGCCACCGCGTTGACCCTGATGTCCTGGCCGCGCAACTCGTTGGCCAGCACGTGCACCAGCCCCTCGACCCCGGACTTGGACGCGATGTACGGACCGTAGCTGGGCAGCGCCCGGGCGATCACGCTGGTGGACAGGGCGATGATCCGTCCGCCGCGCTCGACATGCCGGGCAGCCAGGCCAAGCACGATGAAGGCGCCGCGCAGGTTGGTGCGGATCACCCGGTCGAAGCCCTCCAGGTCGCCATCGGCGATCTTCAGGTAGGGCATCGTGCCGGCGCTGTTGACCACCACGTCGATGCGGCCGAAGGCGCCCCTGGTGGCTTCGAACAGCTTGTCCATGTCCTCCGCGCTGGCCACGTCGCCCTGCACGGCGATGGCCGCGCCGCCGGCGGCGACGATTTCGGCCACGACCTCGTCGGCCATGGCCTGGTTGCCGGCATAGTTGACCGCGACCGCGAAACCGTCGGCGGCCAACCGCCGGGCAATGGCGCGACCGATGCCGCGGGAGGCGCCGGTGACGATGGCGGCTTGGGTGATGTCAGGCATGCTGGGACTCTCCTGGAATGAGCGTGGCGACAGCCACGCATCGACAGGGAAAGTCTAGAAGCCGGCTATTGGCGGATAAACAGCAGACAACCGTCATGACTATCCAGGATTTCCGGACAATACCGATACGCGGTCACGGCTTGCGCGCGATCCAGGCGTACTGCTGGCGCTTCTCCTCGCCCAGGCGCTGGCGTCGGCGATGACTGGCGAACGCATCGCCGGAACAGTAGGTGCAGACGGCGCTGGCTTCGATCTGCGCCGGCCCGACGCCGGCGGCCTGGAACAACTGGCGACAGAAGGCCACCAGGTCCAGCCAGGCGCCCTGCTCCGCCTGCCTTGGCTCGGGCGGAGCGAACCGGGGCGGCCGCTCGGGGAGCGGACGACGCTGGCTCCAGGGCGGCGCCGCGCCCTCCCAGAGGCGGCCGTGGCCGACCTGCAACGCCTCGATGAACCCGGCACTCACCTCGTAGCAGCAGGCTTTGATCCCGGGACCGATGGCGACCCGGATGTCCGCGCTGGCGACGCCGCGCGCATTGAAGCGCGCCACCGCCGCGCCGACGATACCGGCGACGAGCCCCTGCCAGCCGCCATGCAGGGCGGCCACCACCCGACCGTCGCGGCTGCTCATGAGAATCGGCAGGCAATCCGCGGTGACCACCGCGACCGCCAACGGCCCTTCGCTGAAGACGCCGTCGGCGGCATGCCGCCCCGATTCCGACAGCGAGCGCGCGTCGACGATCTCGGCGCCATGCACCTGCCGGCAATGGAATATCCGCTCGGAGAGTGCCTGGCCGGCTAGCTGGAAGCCATGCTCGATGCCTTCGATCGCCTTGAGGATGTCGGCCTGGACGGTCATGCGCTGTCTCGCCATGGAAGGTTGGAAAACGACCTTACCTCATCTTCCCGGAAGCCGCCTCAGGCGATGCCGCGCAGGAGGTCGGGGCAGCCGCGATCACGCTTGATCAGCGCGGCCAGGGCGACCTGGCCCAAAGGCCGGTCGGACACCGCGCCGATGCTCAGGCCATGGCCTCTGCTCCACTCGAACAACAGGCGCTTCTCGCGGCAATCGAGCTCGCCCACCAGCAGGAAGCGCCGGATGCTGCCGCTGCGTCCCAGCATCGCCAGCGTGCCCTTGCAGCCCTGGTCCAGGCGGAATCCGTCGTAGAGGAAATAGTCGTACGGGTAACCCTGGTCCAGGGACCGCCGCAGCTCCCGTCGGTCCAGGCACAGGCTCAGGTGGAAGTAGCCGCAGCGGTTGAACAGCGCTCCGTACCTGAGCAGACGGCCGGGGTTGGCGCACAGCACCATGGCGCGCAGGGGTATTGCAGGCATCCTTGTGGCCTCCTGGAAACGTGCTGGTTGACCAGGACCGATTCTAGAAAGCGGCAGCCGCGCAATTAATAGGACTTTTCCTCTAAATGCCTACCTGTGATCCGAAGCTTCCTCCTGGCCCAGGTTACGCAGGACACGCTCGGCCTGGCGCCTCAACGGCTCGCGCAACTCCAGCGGCTGCCTGACCTCGAAGTCGAACGGCAGGCCGCACAGGCGCCGGGCGAACCAGTCCAGGTCGTCGGTGCTGGCGCGCAACAGCGTACCGCCATCGACCTCGGCGAGCAGACCGAGGGGCTCGCCGAGCACCGCGACCACCTGCTCCCTCGCCGCCCGCATCAGGATTTCCACCGGGTAGGCGCGCGGCATCCGGGCGAAGCTCTCCCGCAGGTGGCGGAGGGTATCGAAATCCGCCGGTCGCTCGAAGCGCTCCGCCAGCATGCGCGGCGCGTCCAGGCGATCGAGACGGAACGAGCGCAACGCCTGGCGCAGGTGGCAGAAACCGCTGACGTACCAGCAGCCGTTGCGATAGGCCAAGCCGTAGGGATCGAGTTGGCGGAGGGTTTCGGCGCCCTGCGGGTCGCGATAGCGGAACTCGACCCGCGCACGGACCTGGGCGGCTTCGGCGAGGGTCGCCAGCGCCGCCACACTGGTTCCCGCCCGGGCGCGGGCCAGGTCCAGGCTGGCGGTCTCGCGGAGCGCCACGAGGCGCCGCCGCAGCGCATCGGGCATCACCCTGCTCAGCTTGGCCTGCGCGCTTTCCAGGGCCAGCTCGCTTTCGCCCAGGCCGAGACTGCGCACCGCCAGCAGGCCGAGGGACACGGCCAGGGTTTCCTCCGCGCTGAACATCAGCGGCGGGAGCTTGAAACCGGCCACCAGGCGGTAGCCGCCATGGCGTCCGCGCTCCGCCGAGATGGGAATGCCCAGCTCCTCGAGGGCGACGATATAGCGACGCAGCGTCCGTCCATCCACCTCCAGGCGCCTGGCCAGCTCGCTACCGCTGAGCTGGCCGTGGCTCTGCAGCAGTTCGAGCAGGGCGAGCACGCGCACCGTGGGCTTGGACATTTTTCGATCCACCGGAAAAATCAGGACCGAATATAGCCTATATCCCCCCTACCCTGCGTTCAGCCCGGTTGCGATGCGCAACACGCGTTACCTGAACGGAGATGGAAAATGGAACCTGTACTGTTTTATGGCGTACCCCACGGCTGTTCCTTCGGCTCGATCGTGGCCCTCGAGTGGCTCGGCCGCCCCTATCGCCTGTGTCGGATCGAGATGCCGCTGGAGACCGGCGAGCGCACCTACGTGCGCCTGAACCCGGCTCGCCAGACGCCCACCCTGCTCCTGGAGGACGGCCGCGCGCTCAGCGAAAGCCTGGCCATTCTCCAGCACCTGGCGGCGCGCGACCTGTGCAGGAAGCTCGGCTATCCGCAGGGCAGCGCCGAGTTCGACGAACTGAACTTCGCCCTCGCTCTCCTGCATACCGAATGCCATTCGGCCTGGGGGGCCCTGTTCTATCTGGAGGACGCCGACGCAACCACGACGGCAAGGGCGCTGGCGCGCGCGGCGCGAGCCTATGGCCGGATCGACAAGCTGCTCGGCGACCGCAAGTGGCTGGCCGGCGAAGGGCCGAGCGTGGCCGACGCCTACCTCGTGGGTACCGCTCGTTGGGGACGGGAGCTGGGCTACTTCGACCTGCAACACGACTTTCCGCGCCTACATCGACACCTGGAGAAGCTGGAGCAGGACCCGGCGGTGCGCTTCGCCCATGCCATCGAGGATCGCCTGCCGGCGCAGAGCTGCGGGGAGTTCAGGGGAGAGGTGACACTGGCAGAAGTGGCGAGCCGCCTGCTCGCCTGAAAAGCGCCAGCGCCGGGTCGGTGGCCGTCACTTGCCCTTGGCTTCGTGCAGGCGCGCCACCAGCTCGGCCTCGGCCTGTGACAGCCCGCAGGCCTGGGTCAGGTCTTCGGCGCTGGCGCCGAGCCCGACCAGGCGTGCGGCCTGGCTGAACGACAGCGTGGTCGGATCGCGCTGCTCCAGGCGCGCGACCCGGTCGGGAAGCGGCGCGAGTTGCTTGCCGAGGTCCTGCAAGGCCTCGCCCATGCGCACGTTGACCTGCTGGTAGGACTCGATGCGCTTGCTCAGCTCCTTGAGCCGGCGCTCGCGCGCCGCGCCCTCCTCCGCCTGCTGCGCCAGCGCAGCTTGCAGGCGGCGCAATTCACGGCGCAGCCACAGGCACGCCGCCGCCAGGCCGAGGCAGGCGGCGAGCGCCAGTGCCAGCGCGACGACCTCCATCTCAGCAGGCCCTCGTGTCGGTCGAACGCATCAGATGCTGCCCAGCTCCGACCATTCTTCCTCGGTCATCATCTTGTCCAGCTCGACCAGGATCAGCAGCTCGCCGTTCTTGTTGCAGACGCCCTGGATGAACTTGGCCGATTCTTCGTTACCGACGTTCGGCGCGGTCTCGATTTCCGACTGCTTCAGGTAGACCACCTCGGCGACGCTGTCGACCAGGATGCCGACCACCTGCTTGTCCGCCTCGATGATGACGATCCGCGTGTTGTCGCTGACCGGCGCAGGGTCCAGGCCGAAGCGCTGGCGGGTGTCGATCACCGTGACCACGTTGCCGCGCAGGTTGATGATGCCCAGCACGTAGCTCGGCGCGCCCGGCACCGGGGCGATCTCGGTGTAGCGCAGCACCTCCTGGACCTGCATCACGTTGATGCCGTAGCTCTCGTTGTCCAGGCGGAAGGTGACCCACTGCAGGATCGGATCTTCGGCGCTTTGCGCGGTGGCTTTGCTCATTCCCCTAACCTCTCGAAAACCGCCGCAAGCGGCGGAAGCTGTCTATCAATGGTCGCCGTGCAGGCGCTTGACGGCGCCGCTGGCGATCAGTTCGGCGAGCGCCGCCACATCCAGCAGCGCACACATGTGTTCGATGACCGTGCCGGCCAGCCAGGGCCGCTGGCTACGCTGGCTGCGCCATTTCACCTCGGCCGGGTCGAGGCGGATCGAGCGGCTCACCTGGTGTACCGCCAGCCCCCACTCGTAGCCCTGGACCGAGATCACGTACTTGAGGCCGTCGCGATAGTCGTCGCGGTAGCGTTCGGGCATCACCCAGCGTGCGGTGTCCAGCACCTTCAGGTTGCCCGCCTGCGACGGCAGGATGCCGAGGAACCAGTCGGGCTGGCCGAACAACGGGGTCAGTTCCTGGTTCTCCAGCGGATAGATCGAGCCGAGGCACACCAGCGGCACCGCCAGGGTCAGCCCGGCGACGTCGAACAGCAGGCACTCGAAGGGCTCCGCCGCCCAGGCCGGACGACCGTCGTCGAGCAGCGGCAGGTCGAGCAGCGCCGGCTCGCTGGCGCTCGCCGGGGCGCTCGGCACGCGCAGTTCGATGACCTCGTGGGGCCGTGGCTCGACCGGCAGCTCGCGCAACGTCGTCGGTTCGTCGAGCAGGGCCGCCGGCGCCGGCGGAACCAGGCGCGCATCGCGGACCTGCTCCTCGAGCACCGCGGCCTCGAACTCGTCGAACCCGTGGTCGACCGGCAGCGTTTCCAGCGCCGGGGCCGGTGTCGCCACTTCGGCGACCGCCAGCGCCACAGGCTTCAACGGCGCGGGCGCAGGCGCTGGCGGCGTCTCGACGGGAGGTTCCAGGTCCTCGAAAGTGGCCTCCTGGAGCAACGCATCCAGGTAGGACTGCAAGGCCAGTTGCGAACGGGTGGCGGTGGCGGCGCTCATGTGGGTATTCCGCGACAGGGGTCTACAACGGTTATCGGCCGCACTCCGGTGCGGCTTGAATGCGCCTGTCGGCGCGGCGACCGGCGCGCCATCAGGCCACCCGGGTGGCCGGCTGCTGCGCCAGCAGATGCTTGAGCAAGGCGCGGTAGGCGATCACCCCGCGACTCTTGCCGTCGTGTTGCGACGGCGTGACCCCGGCCCGGCTGGCATCGCGCAGGCGGGTATCGATGGGAATGAACGCCTGCCACAGGTTGTCCGGGTAGTTCTCGTTGAGAATCCGCAGCGTGCTCAGCGAAGCCTGGGTCCGCCGATCGAACAGCGTAGGTACGATGGTATAGGGCAACGCCTGTTTGCGCGACCGGTTGATCATCGCCAGGGTGTTGACCATCCGCTCCAGCCCTTTCACCGCGAGGAACTCGGTCTGCACCGGAATCACCAGGTGCTGGCTGGCGGCCAGGGCATTGACCATCAGCACGCCGAGCAGCGGCGGGCTGTCGATGATCGCATGGTCGAAATCCTGCCAGAGCTGCGCCAGGCTTTTCGAGACCACCAGGCCGAGACCGCTCTTGCCCGGCGACTGGCGCTCCAGGGTGGCCAGCGCGGTACTCGACGGCAGCAGGGAGATGCGTTCGTTGCTGGTGCTGCGCAGCAGCGAGGCCGGCAGCCCCTCGGGGACGTTGCCCTGGTGCAGGAACAGGTCGAAGGCGCTGTGCTCGAGGGTGTCCGGGTCATAGCCGAAATAGCTGGTCATCGAGCCGTGGGGGTCCAGGTCGACCACGACCACGCGCTTGCCGGCATCCGCCAGCAGGCCGGCCAGGGCGATGGACGAGGTGGTCTTGCCGACCCCTCCTTTCTGATTGGCGACTGCCCAGACTTTCATTGCTCTACTCTTCCTGGCATGGGTCCACCCGGTTGGGGCCGCACTACTGGCCAGTTCGGCCCCGGCGCCCGTACGCAAACCATGTTTCGCGCGCTCATGGCGAAGGCGACGGGGAATTGACGGTTGCCGGCGCGGGCGCCGGCGTACCGCCAGTATCTGCAGCTTGCGTGCCAGCTGCCGAGCCTGCGTGGCGGAGCGCCGAATCCGGTTGCGCCTTGCCGCTGCCGACCCCGCTGACGCTGCGCCGTACCTCCAGGTTGCGCGAGATCACCAGCACCACCCGGCGGTTCTTCGCCCGCCCTTCGGCGCTGGCATTGTCTGCCACCGGTTGAAATTCACCATAGCCCACCGCAGCCATCCGCGACGGCTCGACCCCATCGTTGCCGAGCAGGCGGACGATGCTCGCCGCCCGCGCCGCCGACAGTTCCCAGTTGGTGGGATAGCGCGGGCTATGGATCGGCACGTCGTCGGTGAAGCCCTCGACATGGATCGGGTTCTTGTAGGGCGCCAGGATCTTGGCGACCTTCTCGACGATATCGAAGGCGGCATCGTTGGGCAGCGCATCGCCGCTGGGAAACAGCAGGCTGGAATTGAGAGTGATCTCGATCCACAGCTCGTTGCCGCGCACGCTCAACTGGTCGGAGGCGATCAGGTCACCGAAGGCGCCGCGTACGCTGTCGGCGATCCGCTCCAGGGAGTCGGCGCTGGCCGCGTTGTCGCTGGGCTGCTCCTCGACACTGGTGCGCTCCGGCTCGGTGGTGCGCGGCCGCTCTTCGCCGATGGGAATCGGCTTCAACGAGCGGTCGGGCTGATTGAACACGCCGGTGAGGGTCTCCGAGAGGATCTTGTACTTGCCCTCGTTGATCGAGGAAATCGAATACATCACCACGAAGAAGGCGAACAGCAGGGTGATGAAGTCGGCATAGGAAACCAGCCAGCGTTCGTGGTTCTCGTGTTCCTCCTGGTGGCGACGGCGACGCTGCATGCTCGGCTCCGGTCAGTCCATGAAGCCTTGCAGCTTCAACTCGATGGAACGCGGGTTCTCGCCCTCGGCGATGGACAGCAGGCCCTCCAGGAGCATCTCGCGGTAGCGCGACTGGCGCAGTACCAGGGTTTTCAGCTTGTTGCCGATCGGCAGCAGGAGCAGGTTGGCGAAGCCGACGCCATAGATGGTGGCGACGAAGGCCACGGCGATGCCGCTACCGAGCTGCGCCGGGTTGGCCAGGTTGCCCATCACATGGATCAGGCCCATTACCGCGCCGATGATGCCGATGGTCGGCGCATAGCCGCCCATGCTCTCGAACACCTTGGCGGCCTGCAGGTCGCGGCTTTCCTGGGTGAACAGGTCGACCTCGAGGATGCTGCGGATGACTTCCGGCTCGGCGCCGTCCACCAGCAGTTGCAGGCCCTTGCGCGCATAGGAATCGGGCTCCGCGTCGGCGATGCTCTCCAGGCCGAGCAGGCCTTCCTTGCGCGCGGTCATGCTCCAGGAGACGATCCGGTCGATTCCCCCGGAAAGATCCTCGCGCGGCGGGAAGAACACCCAGCCGAGCATGCCCAGGCCGCGCTTGAGCACGTTCACCGGGGTCTGCAACAGCGCCGCGGCCAGGGTGCCGCCGATCACGATCAGCGCCGCCGGACCGTTGAGCAGGGCTCCGGCGTGGCCGCCCTCGAGAAAGTTGCCGCCGACGATGGCGACGAACGCCAGGATGATCCCGACCAGGCTGAGCACATCCATCAGCGCGTCCCCTCGGCTCGGCGAAGGCGCGCGCAGGTCGTCACGTGGGTGGCCATCGAAGGCAGTCTCCTCATTCCTGCACGCACGCTTACTGGCACGCCTCGACCAGGTGCCGGCCGATGTCGTCGAGCCCGTACACCGCGTCCGCCAGGTTGGCCTTGACCACGGCCATCGGCATCCCGTAGATCACGCAACTGGCCTCGTCCTGCGCCCACACCTGGCTGCCGCCCTGCTTGAGCAGGCGCGCGCCCTCGCGTCCGTCGGCGCCCATGCCGGTGAGGACCACCGCCAGGACCTTGTCGTTGTAGGCCTTGGCCGCCGAGCCGAAGGTCACGTCGACGCAGGGCTTGTAGTTCAGGCGTTCGTCGCCGGGGAGGATGCGCACCGTGCCGCGGCCGTCGACCATCATCTGCTTGCCGCCCGGCGCCAGCAGCGCCAGGCCGGGACGCAGGATGTCGCCGTCCTCTGCTTCCTTGACGCTGATCCGGCACAGCTTGTCGAGGCGCTCGGCGAAAGCCTTGGTGAAGGCCGCCGGCATGTGCTGGATCAGCACCAGCGGCGCCGGGAAGTTGGCCGGCAACTGGGTCAGCACCCGCTGCAAGGCAACCGGTCCACCGGTGGAGGTACCGATCGCGACCAGCCGGTAGGCCTTGCGCTTCGGCGCCGCCGAGGTCGACGCCGGGGCCGGCGACGCGCCGGCACTGGCACGCGCGCTCGCGCCGAGGCTGGAGGACGACGCCGGCGCATGGCTGGACGAGGTGGCCGAAGGCAGCGGCGGCAGGCTGATCGAGCGACGATTGCTACGGGCGATGGTCAGGACCTTCTCGCAAAGCAACTGGCGGACCTTGTCCGGGTTGCGCGAGATGTCCTCGAAATTCTTCGGCAGGTAGTCGACCGCTCCGGCGTCCAGCGCATCCAGGGTCACCCGCGCGCCCTCGTGGGTCAGCGAGGAGAACATCAGGACCGGGGTCGGGCAACGCTGCATGATGTTGCGTACCGCGGTGATGCCGTCCATCAGCGGCATCTCGTAATCCATGGTGATCACATCGGGTCTCAGGGCCAGCGCCTGCTCGATGGCCTCGCGGCCATTGGTGGCGGTGCCGACCACCTGGATCTGTCCATCGGCGGAGAGAATCTCCGAGACACGGCGGCGGAAGAACCCCGAATCGTCCACCACCAGGACTTTGACTGCCATAGCTACTCCTCAGAGGGCGACGCTCCTGCGCCGCCGGAAACCCATACGCGGCGTCAGATGCGCCGTGCGTAACGCTTGAGCATGCTCGGCACATCGAGGATCAGGGCGATGCGCCCGTCCCCGGTGATGGTGGCGCCCGCCATGCCGGGGGTGCCCTGCAACATCTTGCCGAGTGGCTTGATCACCACTTCTTCTTGTCCCACCAACTGGTCGACGACGAAACCGATGCGCTGGGTGCCGACCGACAGGATCACCACGTGCCCCTCGCCCTGCTCCTCGTGGGCCGCGCTCGGCACCAGCCAGCGCTTGAGGTAGAACAGCGGCAAGGCCTTGTCGCGGACGATCACCACTTCCTGGCCATCCACGACATTGGTGCGCGACAGGTCAAGATGGAAGATTTCGTTGACGTTGACCAGCGGGAAGGCGAACGCCTGGCTGCCCAGCATCACCATAAGGGTAGGCATGATCGCCAGGGTCAGCGGCACCTTGATGACGATCTTCGAGCCGGACCCCTTCTGCGAGAACACGTTGACCGTGCCGTTGAGCTGGGAAATCTTGGTCTTCACCACGTCCATGCCGACGCCGCGGCCGGACACGTCGGAAATCTCGGTCTTGGTCGAGAAACCCGGGGCGAAGATCAGGTTGTAGCACTCCAGGTCGGTCAGGCGGTCCGCCGCATCGCGCTCCAGCAGGCCCTTCTCCACCGCCTTGTTGCGCAGCACCTCGGCGTCCATGCCCTTGCCGTCGTCGGTGATCATCAGGAGGATGTGGTCACCCTCCTGCTCCGCTGACAGCACCACCTGGCCGACCCGCGGCTTGCCGGCGGCCTCGCGCTCCTCCGGACTCTCGATGCCGTGGTCGACGGCGTTGCGCACTAGGTGCACCAGCGGATCGGCGAGGGCCTCGACTAGGTTCTTGTCGAGGTCGGTCTCTTCGCCCACCAGCTCCAGGTTGATCTCTTTCTTCATGTTCCGCGCCAGGTCGCGAACCAGGCGCGGGAAGCGGCCGAAGACCTTCTTGATCGGCTGCATGCGGGTCTTCATCACCGACATCTGCAGGTCGCCGGTGACCACGTCGAGGTTGGCCACGGCCTTGGCCATGGCCTCGTCGCCACTGTTCAGGCCCAGGCGCACCAGGCGGTTACGCACCAGCACCAGCTCGCCGACCATGTTCATGATCTCGTCGAGACGCGCCGTATCCACCCGCACGGTGGTCTCCGCCTCGCTCGCCGCCGGCCTGTCGGGCGCCGCCGGACGCGCGGCGGCGGCCTTGGCCGGAGCGACCGGTTTCGCCGCGGGACTCTTCGCCGCGATGTTCTTGGCTACCGCCGCGGCGGCCGCCACGGCCTCGGAGGCACCGTTGAACTTGCCCTTGCCGTGCAGTTCGTCGAGCAGCGACTCGAACTCGTCGTCGCTGATCTCATCGCCGCCCGCGGCGGCCGGCGCCTTGCCCTGCTCCGCCGGCGCAGCCGCTGGAGCCGCGGCAGCCGGTGCGGCGGGTGTGCCGGCGGCTTCCGGGACATCGCCGAACTTGCCCTTGCCGTGCAGTTCGTCGAGCAGCGCCTCGAACTCGTCGTCGCTGATATCGTCACCAGCGGCAGCCGCGGCCGGCTCGACCGCCTCGGCGGGGACTTGCGCAGGCTCGGCCGAGACCGCCGGCGGGACGAACTTGCCCTTGCCGTGCAACTGGTCGAGCAACGCCTCGAACTCGGCGTCGCTGATCTCGTCGCCAGCAGGAGCCGCGGGCGCTTCTGCAACGGCGGAGGCCGGCGCTTCGTCGCCCTGGAGAGCATCCAGCAACTGCTCGAACTCGTCGTCGGTGATATCGCTGGAGGCACTCTGCGCGGGCGCTTCCGGCGGCGCCGCAGGCTCGGCTGGCGGAACGGCCGCCGGCGGCGCTTGCACAGGTTCCGCGGGCGCGGCGCCCTCGGGCTCGGCCAGGCGGGCAAGGGCCGCCAGCAGTTCGGGCGTCGCCGGGGTCGGTTCGGACTGCTCGCGCACCTGGTCGAACATCGCGTTGACCGTATCCAGCGCCTGCAGCACCACATCCATCAGTTCGGAGCTGACGCGCCGCTCGCCCTTGCGCAGGATATCGAAGACGTTTTCCGCAATGTGGCAGCATTCCACCAGCGCGTTCAGCTGGAGGAAGCCGGCACCGCCCTTGACCGTATGGAACCCACGGAAAATGGCATTGAGCAGGTCCATGTCGTCCGGCCGGCTCTCCAGCTCGACCAGTTGCTCGGACAATTGCTCGAGAATCTCGCCGGCCTCAACCAGGAAGTCCTGGAGGATTTCTTCATCGGCGTCGAAGCTCATTCGGCTGCTCCCAGAGACGTGTTACTCGAAAGGATCGGCAGGACCGCTGTCCTGCCGGAAATACCGGCCCGGCTTTCCGGACCGACTTCAGCCCGCCCGCCGGGATCACCGGCATGACGAAGGCTGTGCCGGCAGCCCGCGGATGCCAGCGTTCAATGCTTACTTAACGGCAGCGATGCCGCAGTCTTGAGCCGGGCGGGTCAGAAACCCAGGCTGGACAGCAGATCGTCCACGTCATCCTGCCCGGACACCACATCCTCTCGTTTTTCCGCGGCGACCTGCGGCCCCTCGCCCTTGGCCGAACGCTCCAGCGCGGCCTGGTGGCGCATGCTCACGTGGTCGTGCTCGATTCCGGCGTAACGGTCCACCTGGCCGGCCATCCAGACCAGCTTCACGAGGTTGCTCTCGACCTCGGTGACCAGCTTGGTGACACGCTTGATCACCTGGCCGGTCAGGTCCTGGTAATCCTGCGCCAGCAGGATGTCATTGAGCTGCGAGGACAACTGGCCGGCGTTCTCGCCGCTGCGCACGAGGAACTGTTCGATGCGCTTGGCCAGCTCGCGGAAGCCGTCAGCGTCGATTTCCCGGCGCATGAAGCGTTGCCACTCCTGGTGCAGCTCCCGCGAATCGTCGCCCAGTTGGTTGACCAGCGGGGCGCTCTGCTCCACCAGGTCCATGGTCCGGTTGGCGGCCTTCTCGGTCATTTCCACCACGTAGGAAAGACGATCGGTGGCATCGGCGATCTGCGACATTTCCTGCGCGTGGGGGGAATGCGGGTCGATCTGGAAATCGACGATGGCGTTGTGCAGTTCGCGGGTCAGCTTGCCCACTTCCTGGTAGAGGCCACGGTCCCTGGCCTGGCTGAGCTCCTGGATCAATTGCACCGCCTGCTGGAAGTGCCCCCGTTCGAGACAGTCCACCAGTTCGCGCGCGTGTTTTTTCAGGGTCGATTCGAATTCGTCGCCCGTGGAATCGTTACCAAGCACCATGACACCCTCTTGGCCGGCTTCAGCCGTTGACCCGCTCGAAAATCTTCTCGATCTTTTCCTTCAGGACCTGAGCGGTGAAGGGTTTGACCACATAGCCGTTGACCCCGGCCTGGGCCGCTTCGATGATCTGGTCGCGCTTGGCCTCGGCGGTGACCATCAGCACCGGCAGGTGCTTGAGGCGCTCGTCGGCGCGAACCGCGCGCAGCAGATCGATGCCGGTCATGCCCGGCATGTTCCAGTCGGTGACGAGAAAGTCGAAATTGCCGCTGTGCAGCATCGGCAGCGCCGTGGTGCCGTCGTCGGCCTCGGCGGTATTGGTGAAGCCCAAGTCCCGCAAGAGGTTCTTGATGATGCGTCTCATCGTGGAAAAGTCGTCCACGATGAGAATTTTCATGTTCTTGTCCAAGTAAACCTCCGTACAGACCAGAGCGCGCCCCAGGGGACGCGCCACACATTCTTTTGCGTTAACGGTTACAAGCTGCGGTCGAGGCCGGTTCAGGCCGACCGCCAATCGGCCAGGCGCGCACGCAAACGCGCGGCGCACTGGCTGTGCAACTGGCTGACCCGCGATTCGCTGACGCCCAGTACCTCGCCGATCTCCTTGAGGTTGAGTTCCTCGTCGTAATACAACGCCAGCACCAGGCGCTCGCGCTCCGGCAACTTGGCGATGGCATCCGCCAGGGCCGCCTGAAAACGTTCGTCGAGCAGGCCGTGGATCGGTTCGTTGTGACTGAGGCTGGTGTCTTCCGGCAATCCATGTTCGCCGTCCTGCAACAGGTCGTCGAAGCTGTACAGGCGGCTGCCCTGCGTGTCGCTGAGGATGCCGTAGTAATCTTCGAGGCTCAATTGGAGTTCGGCAGCAACTTCGTGATCTTTAGCGTCGCGTCCGGTTCTCGCCTCGATCGCGCGGATCGCGTCGGTCACCATGCGCGTGTTGCGGTGCACCGAACGCGGCGCCCAGTCGCCCTTGCGGACCTCGTCGAGCATGGCCCCGCGGATGCGGATGCCGGCATAGGTCTCGAAGCTGGCGCCCTTGCCGGCGTCGTATTTCTTCGCGGCCTCGAGCAGGCCGATCATGCCGGCCTGCATCAGGTCCTCCACCTGCACGCTGGCCGGCAGGCGGCCGAGCAGGTGATAGGCGATGCGCTTGACCAGTGGTGCGTAACGCTGGATCAGTTGCTCCTGGGAGTTCTGCGCTTGCGCCTTGCTATACATACGCACTCCAGAGGCCGCTGTCATACGGCCGAACCTGTCGCGGGGTGTTGGACCAGTCGTTCGACGAAGAACTCCAGGTGCCCGCGCGGGTTGGCCGGCAGCGGCCAGCTGTCGACCTTCTGCGCGACCGCCTTGAAGGCCAGGGACGCCTTCGAGCGGGGGAATGCCTCGTATACGGCTCGCTGTTTCTGCACGGCCTTGCGTACCGACTCGTCGTAAGGGATGACACCTACATACTGTAGTGCGACGTCGAGGAAACGGTCAGTGACCTTGGTCAGTTTGGCGAACAGGTTGCGTCCTTCCTGCGGGCTGTGGGCCATGTTGGCCAGGACCCGGAAGCGGGTCATGCCGTGGTCGCGGTTGAGCAGCTTGATCAGGGCGTAGGCATCGGTGATCGAGGTCGGTTCGTCGCAGACGACCAACAGCACCTCCTGCGCGGCGCGGACGAAACTGACCACCGAATCGCCGATTCCGGCGGCGGTGTCGACGACCAGGACATCGAGGTTGTCGCTGATATCGCTGAACGCCTGGATCAGCCCCGCATGCTGCATCGGCGAGAGGTGCACCATGCTCTGCGTGCCGGAGGCCGCGGGAACGATGCGCACGCCACCGGGACCGAGGAGGAGGACATCGCGCAGTTCGCAGCGTCCCTCGATCACGTCGGCCAGGGTGCGCTTGGGCGTGAGTCCCAGCAGGACGTCGACGTTGGCCAGGCCGAGGTCGGCATCCAGCAGCATGACGCGACGGCCGAGATCGGCCAGAGCCAGTGCCAGGTTCACCGACACATTGGTCTTGCCGACGCCGCCCTTGCCGCCAGTTACTGCGATCACCTGTACGGGATGCATGCTACCCATCTGCTTCATACCTTGTGTTGTCGTCTTCCCGGAACGCCCCTTCCAGCGCTCTCCGGTATTGGCGGGAACGATGCGCCATCGTTCCCGGCCCGGCGGAAGCCACCTTCGCTTCCGTCACCCGCGCCACGCGCGGTTCTTCCCACGTCCTCAGCCGGCACGCCGCGCCGGTTGCTGGTAGAGCCCGGCGAACATCTCGGCCATGGCGTCCTCGCTGGGCTCTTCCGGTGCCTGCAGGCTCACCGCCCGGCTGACCAGTTGGTGACTGCGCGCCACCTGCAGGTCGTCCGGAATCCGCGGCCCATCCGCCAGATAGGCTACCGGGAGACGCTGGGCGATAGCCAGCGCCATCGATTCACCGAGGCTGCCCGCCTCGTCCAGCTTAGTCAGGATGCAACCCGCCAGCCCGCAGTGCCGATAGGTCTGGTAGGCCGACTTGAGCACCTGGCTCTGGCTGGTGGTGGCCATCACCAGGTAATTCTTCACGTTCAGGCTCGGCGACGCCAGTGCCTCGAGCTGCATGCGCAATGCCGGGTCGCTGGCCGGCAGGCCGGCGGTATCGATCAGCACCATGCGTTTGCGCGCCAGCGGCGCCAGGGCCTGGATCAGCGACTGGCCGGGATCGACCAGGGTCACCGGTACGTTGAGGATCCGACCGAGGGTCTTGATCTGCTCCTGGGCGCCGATCCGGTAGCTGTCCATGCTCACCAGCGCCAGGCTCTGGGCGCCGTACTTGAGGACGTAGCGCGCGGCCATCTTCGCCAGGGTGGTGGTCTTGCCGGCGCCTGCCGGGCCGACCAGGGCCAGTACGCCGCCCGCGTCGAGCGGGTCCTGCTCGGGGGTCTGCACGGCACGCGACAGGTGCGCCAACAGCATGCGCCAGGCCTGGCGCGTATCGCCCACCGCGGCGACCCGCTCCAGCAACGGCTTGCTCAGCTCCGCCGGCAAGCCCATGCGCTGCAGGCGCCGCCAGAGATTGGCCTGCTGCGGACGCTGGTGCTGCAACTGGCCCCAGGCGATGGAACCCAGTTGTACCTCGATCAGCTCGCGCAGGCCGTTCAGTTCGAAACGCATTGCCTCGAGGGTCTGGCCGCCCGCCTGGGGCTTGGCCTGCGCCGCCGTCATGGACTCGGCCAGGGACGGACGCGCCGGCTTCTCCTCGGCGAACAATTGACGGTCCTTGCGCTGGTTTTCCGCCGGACGCGCCGTCAATTCGGCGCGCGCCTCGGCGATCCGCGCCTGGGTCTTGCGCAGCTCCACTTCCAGCGCCGGGTTGGGCTTGCTCGGCGCCGGCGGGGCCTGGTAATCCAGCGCCGCGGTCAGCTCGATGCCGCCGGCGACCCGGCGGTTGCCGAGAATCGCGGCGTCCGGACCCAGTTCGTCGCGGACCAGTTTCATGGCCTGACGCATATCGGCGGCGAAGAAGCGTTTGACTTGCATTGCCCGAACCCCTCAGTTCAGTAGTCTTGCCGGCAACCTCAGGTTGCCCGGTGTGCCGGCCCTGGAGCCGGCGCAGCCCTCGTTCAGTTCTGCCCCACCGTCGCGACGATGGTGACTTGCTTGTTGTCCGGGATTTCCTGGTAGGCCAGCACATGCATGCTGGGCACCGCCATCCGCGCGAAGCGCGACATCATCGAGCGGATCGGTCCGGCAACCAGCAGGATCGCCGGCTTACCGAGCATCTCCTGGCGTTGCGCGCTCTCGATCAGCGAGCGTTGCAGCTTCTCGGCCATCCCCGGCTCCAGCAACATGCCGTCCTCGGAGCCTTGTCCGGCCTTCTGCATGCTGTTCAGCAAAATCTGTTCCAACCTCGGCTCGAGCGTGATCACAGGCAGCTCCGGCTCAAGCCCGACAATGCTTTGCACGATTGCGCGGGACAACGCGACGCGAACCGCGGCGACCATCGCGCCGGGATCTTGACTCCGTGGAGCGACGTTGGCGATGGCCTCGGCGATGGTACGGATGTCGCGCACCGGCACCTGCTCCTGGAGCAGCGCCTGCAGGACCTTGAGCAGGGTGGACAGGGAAATCAGCCCCGGCACCAGCTCTTCCGCCAGCTTCGGCGAGCTACGCGCGAGCAATTGCAGGAGCTGTTGCACTTCTTCATGGCCCAGCAGCTCGTGGGCGTGCTTGTGCAGCACCTGGTTCAGGTGAGTGGCGACCACGGTGCTCGCATCCACCACGGTGTAGCCCAGCGACTGCGCCTGGTCGCGCTGGCCGGGCTCGATCCATACCGCCTCCAGGCCGAAGGCCGGGTCCTTGCCGGCGATGCCGTTGAGGCTGCCGAATACCTGGCCGGGGTTGATCGCCAGCTCGCGATCGGGATAGATCTCCGCTTCGGCCACGCTGACCCCCATCAGGGTCAGACGGTAGGCGTTGGGCAGCAGGTCGAGGTTGTCGCGGATGTGCACCGAGGGCATCAGGAAGCCCAGCTCCTGGGACAGCTTCTTGCGTACGCCCTTGATCCGCGCCAGCAGTTGCCCGCCCTGGTTGCGGTCGACCAGCGGGATCAACCGGTAGCCGACTTCCAGGCCGACCATGTCCACCGGGGTGACATCGTCCCAACCCAGTTCCTTGACCTCCTGGGCGCGCTGCGCCGGCAGCAGCTCCTGCTGGCGCTGCACCTCCTGCTCGGCGACCTGCTTGGCCTTGTTCTGCCGGTGCCAGATCCAGTAGGCGGCAGCACCGGCCAGGGCGCCGAGGCCGATGAAGGAAACGTGCGGCATGCCCGGCACGGCGCCCATGGCGATCAGGATCGCCGCGGAAATCGCCAGCGCCTTGGGCGAGGCGAACATCTGCCGGTTGACCTGCTGGCCCATGTCCTCGGAACTGGAGACCCGCGTCACCATGATCGCCGCCGCGGTCGACAGCAGCAGCGACGGCAGTTGTGCCACCAGGCCGTCACCGATGGTCAGCAGGGCGTAGACCTTGCCGGCATCGCCGAAGGACATCGAATGCTGGATCATGCCGATGGCGACGCCGCCGATCAGGTTGATGAAGAGAATCAGCAGGCCGGCGATGGCGTCGCCGCGGACGAACTTGCTGGCACCGTCCATCGAACCGTAGAAGTCGGCCTCCTGGGCCACCTCGCTGCGGCGCTTCTTGGCTTCCTCCTGCTCGATCAGGCCGGCGTTGAGGTCGGCGTCGATGGCCATCTGCTTGCCGGGCATGGCATCCAGGGTGAAGCGCGCGCTGACTTCGGAAATCCGCCCGGCGCCCTTGGTCACCACCACGAAGTTGATGATCATGAGGATCGCGAACACCACCACCCCGACCACGTAGTTGCCGCCGATCACCACTTCGCCGAAGGCCTGGATCACCTTGCCCGCGGCGCCATGGCCGTCGTGACCGTGGAGCAGCACCACGCGGGTCGAGGCAACGTTCAGCGCCAGGCGCAACAGGGTCGCCACCAGCAGGATGGTCGGGAACACGGCGAAGTCCAGCGGCCGCAGGGCGTACACGCAGACCAGCAGGACGACGATGGACAGGGCGATGTTGAAGGTGAACAGCACGTCCAGCAGGAATGGCGGGATCGGCAGGGTCATCATCGCCAGCATGGCCAGCAGCAGGACCGGCACGCCGAGGCTGCCGCGCCCCAGCCCCGCCAGGTTGCTGCGCACATTGCTGATCAGTTGCGTGCGATCCACTCTCGACTCCCCTGCCCTGCGTATGGCGCCCGTAGGTGGGCGCCGAACAAACTTTTGACGCCGGAATGCGCGTCGGGCGGGTCACTGCAGGAACCGTTCCAACTTTTCAATTCATTGATTGAAAAGGGTTTTCGCCAATCACCAACTACCGGAGGCGCCACCGCCGCCACTCGAGCCTCCGCCGCCGGAGAACGAGTCCGAAGACGAACTGGACGAACTGGACGAACTCGACGACGAGGAACCCGATGAGCTAGCGTAATCGCCGCCGCGCCGACGCCCTCCCCCCGAGCCGCCGGCGCTGAAATTGCAACCGATGAGCAGCGGCAGGCAAGCGGCGGGCAGGATGATCAACGCCTCGATGCTGTTCAGCGGGTCGTCCACCAGCAACAGCAGGCACTCCAGGGCCAGGGTCAGCAGCAGGCCGAGCAGGCCCGGCAGGTAGGCCCAGCGCCGTCCTCTGCGCAGCCCCTGCCAGGCACCGGCCAGCATCAGCAGGGTCAGCCCCAGCGAAAGCGGCACGGCCAATCCGTAATGGAGCACCGGCAGGCCATAACGGCCGTAGGCCCAGAACAGCCCCAGCGCATAGAGCACAAGAATGGCGAAGAACCAGCGGGCACCGCGCGAATACGTGAGCAACGCGCCGAAGCCGACGCCCAGGACCGCCACCATCTCCGCCAGCGCCACCATCGCCCCTGCCGGCCAGTGCCGCCCCAGCGCCAACGCCGCAGCGAGCGCCACTACCGCGCCCAGGGTCCAGTACCAGGCGCGCGGACGTACCAGCAGCGCCACCCCGCCGAGAGCGCCGAGCAGGAATGCGATAGCCAGGGTCTGCCGTACCGCGCCGGGCTCCAGCGGGTCGCGCGGCGGCGGCGGCAACGCCTCGCCGTCGATCAGTCGTACCAGGCGCTGCGCCGCCGCTTCCAGGCCGCCGGCGTAGTCTTGCTGACGGAACGCAGGGGACATGTATTCGCGGATGATCCGCCCGGCATCGATGTCGGTGATCGTTCCTTCCAGGCCGTAACCGACTTCGATGCGCATGCGCCGGTCGTCCTTCGCCACCAGCACCAGGACGCCGTCATCGATCCCCTTGCGCCCCAGCTTCCACGCCTCGAAGACCCGCGTCGCATAGGCCTCGATGCTGTCCGGATAGGTGCTAGGCACCATCAGGATCGCTACCTGGGCACCCTTCCGGGCCTCCAGCGCGGCCAGCGAAGCTTCCAGGCGGGCACGCTCGGCGGCGTCGAGGGTCGCGGTAAGGTCGGTCACCCGCCGCGCCAGCGCCGGAACCTCCGCGGACTCGTAGCCCGCATCGCGCGCTGCCTCGGCCTCGGCGCCGACCGCCGATGCCTCCACGGCCTCCTCCTCGACATCGGACGCTGCCACCGCGACGGTGACCGGCACCGTCGCGGTGGCAACGGAGGGAATCGCGGCGGCGCAGAGCAGCATGCCGAACAGCCGAAGCATGGCGAGATAACGCGTGATTGCAGACATCCTTGTCTCCGAATGAAATGAACGGGAACCCATTACCAACTGCCCGAGGCACCGCCTCCGCCGCTGGAACCACCGCCCCCGGAAAAGCCGCCGGACGACGAGGAGGAAGAGGAGGAGGAACCGCCGCCGGAGCTTCCCGACGAGCCTCCACCACCCCCACTCAGGCGTACCTGGCCGAACACCAGCAGCCCGAGCATGAGCTGGAACGGTAGCAGGGCCAGCCAGACCAGCGGTGCGTCCAGACCACCGGACAGCAATCCGAGCAGCAGGTAGGCCGCCAGCAACGCCCACAGTCGGCGGTGGAAACTTTTCCGCCGCTCGCGCCATAGCGAGCGCATCAGGCGGTAGTTCGACCAGCAGAGAAGCGCCAGCATCAGCACCCCGGCCGGCCACAGCAGGCCGTAGATGAAGGACACCGCGCTGAACCAATGCGCCGCCAGCCCGAGCAGGGCTACATAGACCAGTACGCCGATCACCAGGTAGAAGGCCGGGCGCACCGTCCACAGCGCGCCGAAGGTCGCGCCGCCGACCAGCATGCACAGCGGAGCGACCAGCAGCACGCTCATCCATTCGCCGGAAGCGCCGGCCAGCGTGCCCAACAGCCAGCAGAGCAGCGCCCCGCCGAGCAGCCAGGGCCAGCGCAGCGCCCGGGCACTCAACAGCACTCCGGCCAGCGCTCCGTAGATGAAGGCGACCAGCAGCGCCCAGGCTTCCGCCGGCAATGGCCCCAGCGAGACTTTCGGCGCACCCGACGACGCGGCCGCCGGCAGCGTTTCGCCGTCGACCAGGCGGATCAGCTCGTCCACCGCGGCCTCGATCCCGCCGGCGTAGTCACCCTCGCGAAATGCCGGGGCCATCCGCTCGCGAATGATCCGTCCGGCGACCACATCTGGCACCGCACCCTCCAGGCCGTAGCCGACCTCGATGCGCATGCGCCGGTCATCCTTGGCCACCACCAGCAGCAGACCGTCGTCGACCGCCTTGCGGCCGAGCTTCCAGGCCTGGAACAGCTTGTCGGAGAAGGCTTCGATATCGAGGGTACCGGTAGTCGGCAGCATCACCACCGCGATCTGCGCACCGCGTCGCCGCTCCAGCGCCTCAAGCTTCTCCACCAGGCGTTGGCGCGTCGCCTCGTCCAGCGTGTGGGTGGCATCCACCAGCCGCTCCGACAGGGGCAAGGCGACCCATTCCGCCGGCGCTTCGGCGTGCGCAGGCATCCAGGGCAGCAGCCAGGCCAGGGCGAGCAACAGGAGGACAGGCGGGAAAATACGATCAGACAGGGTTCGATCCATGAACGGCAAAGCTCTCATCCCGAGCGGGTACCGGCCAAGGCTGCCACAGCGCGGCGCGCAGCTCCAGCCCGGTCACTCGTCGCGACGCAGGTCCGGCGGGATCGGCAGGTCCTTCAACGGGCTCGGCCGCTTGCCCTTGCCGGCCTGGTACTGCTTGAGCTGGTAGACATAGGCCAGTACTTGGGCCACGGCGAGATAGAGTCCGGCGGGAATCTCCTGGTCCAGCTCGGTGGAGTAGTACACCGCTCGCGCCAGCGCCGGCGACTCCATGACCATCACCTTGTGCTCCTGGGCCACCTCGCGGATCTTCAGGGCCAGGAAATCGTTGCCCTTGGCCAGCAGCAGCGGCGCCCCGCCGCCCGCCGGGTCGTACTTCAGGGCTACGGCGAAGTGGGTCGGGTTGGTGATCACCACGTCGGCCTCCGGCACCGCCGCCATCATCCGTCTCTGCGCCATCTCGCGCTGCATCTGGCGGATCTTCGACTTGACCTCGGGCTTGCCCTCGGAGTCCTTGTATTCGTCGCGGACTTCCTGCTTGGTCATCAGCAGCTTCTGGCGGTTGTCCCAGATCTGGTAGGGCACGTCCACCGCGGCGATCAGCAGCAGGCTGCAGGCCATCCAGAAGGCGCTCCAGCCGACCACCCGCACGCTGTGCAGGATCGCCTGCTCGAGCGGCTGGTGCGCCAGGGCCAGGAGGGCGTCGCGGTCGGCGGATAGCACCAGCAGGGCCACCGCCAGCACCACCAGGAACTTGATCAGCGCCTTGCTCAGTTCGAGCAGCGACTTGGCGGAAAACATCCGCTTCAGCCCCGACAGCGGGTTGAGCCGGCTGAACTTGGGTTGCAGGGCGTCCATCGAGAACAGCCAGCCGCCGAGGGCGATCGGCCCGACGATCGCCGCCACCAGCAGCATCAGCAGGATCGGCCAGAGCCCCTGGGCAGCCAGGTAGGCCGAAGCGCCGAGCAATTGCAGCATGCTCTCGGTATTCATCGCGGTTTCCCGGGACAGCTCGAAATTGCTGCGCATCAGGCGCAACAGGGCGCCCGCCAGGTCGGCGCCGTAGATCAGCAGGCCGCCGGCGCCGGCCATGAGGATGGCCAGGGTGTTCAGCTCCCGCGAACGCGGCAACTGCCCTTTCTCGCGCGCCTCGCGGCGGCGTTTCTCCGTGGGTTCCTCTGTCTTGTCCTGCCCGCTCTCGCTCTCGGCCATGGCTATTTCGCCCGCACCAGTTCACGGAGGAATTGCAGGGCCTCGCCGGCCAGCACCTGGTACTGGCTGAGCAGGTCGGCGGTGCCGATCCAGAGGATCACCAGGCCCAGCACCAGGGTCAACGGAAAGCCGATGGAGAAGATGTTCAGTTGCGGCGCCGCGCGGGTCATGGCGCCGAAGGCGAGGTTCACCACCAGCAGCGCGGTGATCGCCGGCAGCGCCAGCAGCAGTGCCGCGCCCATCACCCAGCCGAGCTTGCCGGCGATGATCCAGAAATGGTTGCCGCTCAGGCCCTCGCCCACCGGCAGGGTGACGAAGCTCTCGGCGATTACCTCGAACACTACCAGGTGGCCGTTCATCGCCAGGAACAGCAGCGTCACCAACATGGTGAAGAACTGGCCGAGCACCGGCACCGAGACGCCGTTGGCCGGGTCGACCATGGAAGCGAAGCCCAGGCCCATCTGCATCGAGATGATCTGCCCGGCGATCACGAAGGCGTGGAACAGCAACTGCAGGGAAAAGCCGAGCAAGGCGCCGACCAGGATCTGCTCGCCGATCAGCAGCATGGCCTTCATGCTCAGCGCGTCCACCTGCGGCATCGGCGGCAGGTTCGGCACCAGCACCACGCAGACGCCCAGCGCCAGGTACAGTCGCACCCGCACCGGCACCAGCTGGGTGCCGATCACCGGCATGGTCATCAGCAGCGCCGCGACCCGGAACAGCGGCAGCACGAAGCTGGCGATCCAGCCGCCGATCTGCGCGTTGGTCAGCTCCAGCATCAGCCGATCAGCAGCGGGATGTTGCCGATCAGCGTCTGGGTGTACTCCATCAGCTGCCGCAGCAGCCAGGGGCCCAGCACGATCAGGGTGAGCAGGATCACCATCAGGCGCGGCAGGAAGCTCAGGGTCTGTTCGTTGATCTGGGTGGCGGCCTGGAACATCGCCACCACGAGACCGACCAGCAGGCTCGGAACCACCAGCACGCCGACGATCAGCGCCGTCAGCCACAACGCCTCGCGGAACAGGTCGAGTGCCACCTCAGGGGTCATGTCTCTCTCCAGCGCGCCAGCGGCGCGTCAAGCCGGCGGCACCGCTAGACGGTGCCGAAACTGCCCGCCAGCGTCCCGATGATCAGCGCCCAGCCATCCACCAGGACGAACAGCATGATCTTGAACGGCAGGGAAATGATCAGCGGCGACAGCATCATCATGCCCATCGCCATCAGCACGCTGGACACCACCAGGTCGATGATCAGGAACGGGATGAAGATCATGAAGCCGATCTGGAACGCTGTCTTCAGCTCGGACGTGACGAAGGCCGGGACCAGGATGGTCAGCGGCGTCGCCTCCGGGCTGCCGATGTCGGTGCGCTTGGACAGGCGCACGAACAGCTCCAGGTCGGAGGTGCGAGTCTGCGCCAGCATGAACGCCTTCAGCGGTACCTCGGCCTTTTGCAGGGCTTCCTGGGCGGGAATCTGCTCGTTCAGGTAGGGCTGCAGGGCCTGGCTGTTGATCTTGTCGAATACCGGGGCCATAACGAACATGGTCAGGAACAGCGCCAGCCCCACCAGCACCTGGTTCGACGGCGTCGATTGCAGGCCCAGCGCCTGGCGCAGGATGGAGAAGACGATGATGATCCGGGTGAAGCTGGTCATCAGCATGACGAACGCCGGGATGAAGCTCAGCGCGGTCATGATCAGCAGGATCTGCAGGCTGACCGAATACTCCTGCTGGCCCTGGCCGTTGGTGGTCACGGTGATCGCCGAGATCGATGTCGGGTCGGCGGCCAGCGCCGGCCACGGCGCCAGCAACAGGAGGCAGAGCGCGGCGAGCGCGCCGGCCAGGGAGATGCGCGGAGTCATGGCTTGCCCTTGGGGTCCTTGTTCAGCAGCTCCAGCAGGCGCTGGGCGAATTCCGGCGTGGCCGGCTCGCCGTCCGGCAGGTGTACCGGCTCCTTGAGCACGTGCAACGGCGTGATCCGGCCGGGCGTCAGGCCGAGCAGGATCTGCTCCTCGCCGACCTGCACCAGCACCAGCCGGTCGCGCGGACCCAGCGGCTGGCTGGCAAGGGTGCGGATCAAGCGGTTGCCGCGCGGACCGGCCTGTTGCACCCGGCGCACCAGCCAGGCGAGCAGGAAGATCAGGCCGATCACCAGGCCCAGGCCGAGCACCAGTTGGGCCAGTTGCGCGGCGGCGCCGGAAGCGGCGCCCACCGTCGGCGCGGCGGCACCCGTCGTCCCCTCGGCGGCGCACAGCGGCGCGCTCAGCGAGGCGAGTGCCGGCAGTAAGCCGGCGAACAGGTAGCGACGCATGTCAGCGCAGCTTCTTGATGCGTTCGCTGGGACTGATCACGTCGGTCAGGCGGATGCCGAACTTCTCGTTCACCACCACCACCTCGCCGTGGGCGATCAGGGTGCCGTTGACCAGTACGTCCAGCGGCTCGCCGGCCAGGCGATCGAGTTCGATCACCGACCCCTGGTTCAGCTGCAGCAGGTTGCGGATGCTGATGTCGGTATGCCCGACTTCCATGGAGATGGTCACCGGGATGTCCAGGATCACATCCAGGTTGGGCCCCTCCAGGCCGGAAATGGTCGGCGCCTTCGGCGAAGCGCCGAACTCTTCCATCGGCGCCCGCGGGGTGCTCGGCTCCGCCACGGGGGTCGCGCCGCCCTGGGCCATCAGCGCATCGATGTCGTCCTGGCTGGCGTCGCCCGCCTCGGCCAGCGCCGCCGCCCATTCGTCGGCCAGTGCCTGTTCCTCGGTGGTCACTTTTTCTTCGTCTGCCATGGTTCGTCTTTCCTCCGGGGGAAGCGGTCAGCGCGAGCGCTCGACCGCTTCGAGAATCTGTAGCGCCAGGTTGCCCTTGTGGGCGCCCAGCTTGACCTTGAAGGCGGGCACGCCGTTGGCGCGCATCACCATGTGTTCCGGCATCTCCACCGGGATCACGTCGCCCGGCTGCATGTGCAGGATGTCGCGCAGCTTGAGCTGGCGGCGGACCACGGTGGCGCCGAGCGGTACCTGGACGTCCAGCACGTCCTCGCGCAGGGCCTTGATCCAGCGCTCGTCCTGGTCGTCGTGGTCGGACTGGAAACCGGCGTCGAGCATCTCGCGGATCGGCTCGATCATCGAATAGGGCATGGTGATGTGCAGGTCGCCGCCACCGCCGTCCAGTTCGATGTGGAAGGTGGAGACCACCACCACCTCGCTGGGACTGACGATGTTGGCCATGGCCGGGTTGACCTCCGAGTTGACGTACTCGAAGTTCATCTCCAGCACCGCCTGCCAGGCTTCCTTCAGATCGACGAAGGCCTGCTCCAGCACCATCCGCACCACCCGCAGTTCGGTCGGGGTGAACTCGCGGCCCTCGATCTTGGCGTGGCGGCCGTCGCCGCCGAAGAAGTTGTCCACCAGCTTGAACACCAGCTTGGCGTCGAGGATGAACAGCGCGGTGCCGCGCAGCGGCTTCATCTTCACCAGGTTGAGGCTGGTGGGAACGTACAGCGAGTGCACGTACTCGCCGAACTTCATCACCTGCACGCCGCCGACCGCGACGTCGGCCGAACGGCGCAGCAGGTTGAACATGCTGATGCGGGTGTAGCGGGCGAAACGCTCGTTGATCATCTCCAGGGTCGGCATGCGGCCCCGGACGATGCGGTCCTGGCTGGTCAGGTCATAGGACTTGACCGATCCCGGCGTCGCCTCGACTTCGGTTTCCACCAGGCCATCGTCGACGCCGTGCAACAGCGCGTCGATTTCATCCTGGGAAAGCAGATCTTGCACGGCCATGGGATACCTACTGCAGCACGAAATTGGTGAACAACACTTGTTCGATAGCCAGTTGGCCGGTTTCCTTCTTGGCCAGTTCCTGCAATCCGGCGGTCGCCTGCTGGCGGAGCATTTCCTTGCCCACCGGCGTCACCAGCGAGTCGAAACTCTGACTCGAGAACAGCATCACCAGTTTATTGCGAACCAGCGGCATGTGCTCGCGCAATGCGTCCATCTGCGCCTTGTCGCGCCCCATCAACGCGACGCCGACCTGCATGTAGCGCTGCCGGCCGTTCTGGTTGAAGTTGACGACGAAGGCCGGCGCCAGGATCTCGTAGAGCGCCGGCTGCTTGCCCGGCTTCGCCGCCTCGCTGGCGACTTCCTCGGTCTTCTCGGCCTTCAGCGACTTGCTGAGGAAGAACCAGGTGCCGCCCACCGACAGGCCGATCGCCAGCAGCAGGCCGACCACGATCAGCAGGATCAGCTTCAGCTTGCTCTTGCCGCCGCTCGGAGCCCCCGCGTCGGCGGGTGTCGCCTCTTTCTTAGCCATGCCAAAAATCCGTCGCTATAGCGTCAAATGAAGGGTTTCACAGGGGCAGAGCAAGGGTTGTGCCATTTCTGCAACGCCGCCCCGCCCCCTGGGGCCAGCCCCGGAGGGCTGTCCGAGATGATAGACGGCGCGGATATTACAGCCTGGCCACAGGAAATCATCCCCGTCTTTTTGCGAAATCGCCCGCTCCGGAAAAAGAAAGGCCTCCCGCAGGAGGCCCAAAGGGGAAATGCAGTCGTTCGCCTCAGGCGTAGTAGTCGACCAGACCGCGCGCCGCCGACGCACCCGGCCGGCTGCGGATCTCGCTGACTCCGGCGAGGGTTTCCTCATCGCCCGAGGCCTCGCCGGCAAAGCCGCGTCCGCGCGCCGATCCGCCCTCGCCCTGCTGCTGGCCCTGCCAGCCCCGCGCCAGCGACTGGTCGGAGACGTTCACGTCGAGCTGGTTCATGCCCTGCTGGCTGAACATGTCGCGCAGCCGGTGCATCTGGCTTTCCAGGGCGTCGCGAACGCCGGCGTTGGGACTGGCGAAGGTCACCTGGGTCTGGTCGGCGGTCATGTGGATGCGCACGTCCAGGCGTCCCAGTTCGGCGGGGTCGAGCTGGATCTCCGCCGACTTCAGGTTCTGGCTGGACATCCACATCACCCGGTCCACCACCGCCTCGCTCCAGCCGTTCTGCTGCATCGCCACCGGCTGGCCGGGCACCGTGCCGTTCACCGGACGGTTGGTCAGGGCCTGTTGCGCCATGGCCTGGGTCAGCCCGTTGAGCTTGGCCGCGAAAGGTTCACCGCGGGGTTCCGCCTTGCTCTCCAGCAGGCTCTCGGAGGCGGCGCTGGCGACGGCCGGCTCGGCGGTCTGCTGCAACTGGGCCTCGAGCGCCTTGCCGTCGACGGCCTTGGTCAAGGAATCCGAGGTCAGGCCGGCAAGGGCATCGCCGAGGTTCGCCTGGCGGGGATCGGCGCTCTTCGCCGGCCCGCCTTTCGCCGTCTGCGCGGCGTCCTGGGCGCCCTGCTCCAGGGCCATGTTCACCGCCGGCACGCCGTTGAGCTTGACCAGGGTCGGGTCGCTGCTGGCTTCGGTAAGGCTGGCCGGAGCACTGCTGGCCGTCGGCACGGCCGGTGGCAGCAAAGTCGCCTGGGTATTCTCGTCGAGCAACGGTACGGCACCGCCGAGACCGAGCAATTGCAGCGGATCGACCGGCGTTTCGACTTTATCTTCGCCGTCGGCCTTGGCCTGGCCGTCGGCCGGCAAAGGCTTGCCGTCTTCGGCAACGGCCGGCTGCCTGACGGCATCCGTCGGCTGCGCTTCGGCGGCGTCCTTGCCGGCGTCCCGCGGCTTGTCCCGCGAACCCTTCGCGGGACCGTCGGCGCGCTCGGCGGGCTTCTTCGCGGTCTCCTTGGCATACATGTCGGAGAAGCTGGAAGTCTTGTCGTTACTAGGCTCAGGCGTTTTCTGCTGGCTCTTCGGCGCAGCGGCCTTGGGCTTTACATCAGGCGTCGGCGGCAACAACACACCAGGGGCGACGGCCATGGGAATTCTCCATTTGCGAAGGGATTGCGTCGTGGCTTGCGCAAGGGATGGAGCAAGGTCCGGGCCAACTTCGCCGAGAGCCTCCGTGAAACGCTCGCCAGGGCGCCGCAGCAGGCACGCTCGCTTTGCCCGCAGGTCCCGTCTGGACTACAATCCAGAGCCGCATCCCTCCCGAGGTAGTACCCTGATGTCCTTCGCCGAAAAACTGTCCCGTCTGCAAGCCTTCCTCGATGCCGATGACCTGCACGAAGAAGCGCTGGACTACGTGGCGACCCACGGCTACCTGACCGCCCTCTCCATCTGCCCGGAGCAGGTGCCGGAGCGGGAGTGGATCGACGCCCTGTTCGCCGAACCGCCGCACTACCGCAGCGATGAGGAGCGCCAGGAGATCGAGACTTCCCTCGAGCAGCTCAAGGCGCACATCACCCGCGTGCTGGCCAGCGACGAAGACCTCGAGCTGCCCTGCGACCTCGACCTCGGCGACGAGCCGGACGACTCCGACCTGCGCGGCTGGTGCATCGGCTTCATGGAAGGCGTGTTCCTTCGCGAGGAAGTCTGGTTCGAGCAGGCCGAGGAGGAAGTCAGCGAATTGCTGCTGCCGATCATGGTCGGCTCCGGTTTGTTCGACGAGCAGCCCGAGTTCGACGAGATCGCCCGCGACCGCCACCTGGTGGACGACATGGTCGCGCAGATTCCCGACCTGCTGACCAACCTGTTCCTGCTCTGCCAGGCGCCGGAAGAAAAGCCCGCCCTGCTCAAGCCGCGCACGCACTAAGGAGCGCCGCGGTGGCGCAGCGGGAAATTCGCCCGAGCGCTCGTGCCTGGGTGCGCTATAGCCTCCAGGCCGTGGGTTTCCTAAGCGTAGCCCTGGGCGTGATCGGCATCTTCCTGCCGGTGCTGCCGACCACGCCTTTCCTGCTCCTCGCGGCGGCCTGCTTCATGCGCAGCTCGCCGCGCTTCTACCACTGGCTGGTCGGCCATCCACGGCTCGGCCCGTGGATCCGCGACTATCTCGACGGCGAAGGCATCCCGCTCAAGGGCAAGGTCTACGCCATCGGCCTGATGTGGGCCAGCATCGCCCTTTCCTGCTACCTGGTCCGACGCCCCTGGGCCCAGGGCTTCATGCTGACCAGCGCGGTACTGGTCAGCATCTATATCCTCCGCCAGAAGACCCGCCCGCCGCACGACGCCTGAGGGCCCGCTCAGGACAGTGCCGGATCGCCCTCGCCCAGCGGCAAGCGGTCGCCGGACCCGCGTCGCTCGGGGCTCAGCACGGTGAAGCCGAAGGTGTTCCAGCCGTCCGCGCTGTCGACGAACACCGAACCGCCGTGCATGCTCGCCACCGCCTTGACGATGGACAGGCCGAGGCCATGGTTGGCCTCGCTGTTGCTGCGCGCCGCGTCGACCCGATAGAAGCGCTCGAACAGGTGCCTGCGGTGCTCGTCGGCGATCGGCACGCCGGGGTTGCTCACCGCCACCCGCACTTCGTCGCCACGCCGCTCGACGCCGACCCGCAGCGTGCCGCCGGCGGCGGTGTGCTGGGCGGCGTTGTACAGCAGGTTGGTCACCGCCCGCTGGAACAGGGCGCGCTCGACCAGCGCGCGGGCCTCGCCGCGCACCTCGATACCGACCCCGGCCTCGTCGAAGATCACCTCGAGGAAATCCACCGTGGTGGCGATCTCGCCGGCCAGCGAGGTTTCCTCACGCTCGCAGGCCAGGCGTCCCTGGTCGGCGCGGGCGAGGAACAACATATCGTTGACGATCGCCCGCAGCCGCTCCAGCTCCTCCAGGTTGGATTGCAGGACCTCTTCGTAATGTTCGCCGCTGCGTTCGCGGGACAACGCCACCTGGGTCTGGCCGATCAGGTTGGTCAATGGCGTGCGCAGCTCGTGGGCGACGTCGGCATTGAACGACTCCAGGCGCACGTAGGCCTGCTCCAGGCGGTCCAGGGCGCCGTTGAACGCCCCCACCAGCTCGCGCAGCTCGGCCGGCAGCGGCGAGAGCTGCAAGCGCTGCGACAACTGCCGCGGGCTGATCCGCCGGGCCTCCTCGGAGAGCCGATGCACCGGCCACAGGCCCAGGCGGGCGATCCAGTGGCCGAGCAACGAGGCCAGCAGTACGCCGAGGGCGGACAGGCCGAGCAGCCATTTCACGGTGGAGGTCCGCGCCTCGTGGAACGCCGCGCTGTCGATGGCGGTGACGTAGGTCAGCCGCGGCCGCCCCTCGCGCGCCGGCAACACGCCGACCCGCGCAGTCAGCGCGTACCGGTGCTCCGGCAACTGCAGTTCGTAGCGGCCGGCGCCATCGGCGATCAGCCGCTGCACCGGTTCGCTGAAGCGCCCGTAGTGATAGCGCGGGTCGTCGCTGTCAATCCAGAAACGGATCAGCTCGTACTCCTGGCTCAGGTTGTCCAGCTTGCCCTGCAGGTGCGGCCAGCGCTCGGCCAGGTCGGGATGGTCGAGCATCCGCGAGACCATGTTGAAGCGCACGTCCACCTCGCCCTGCTGCAGGCGCTCGGTCTGGCGGTCGAGGATGCAATAGAGCATGGTGCCGATGAGGGCGAAGATCACCACCGCGGCGCCGGCGAACATTCCCGCCAGGCGGGTCGACAAGGACATGCCCACCTCAGCCCGACTCCGCCAGCGCACGGTTCTCCAGGACGTAGCCCATGCCCCGGATGGTATGCAGTAGCTTGTTCTCGAACGGACCGTCGAGCTTGGCGCGCAGGCGCTTGATCGCCACCTCCACGACATTGGTATCGGTATCGAAGTTGATGTCCCAGACCAGTTCGGCGATCGCCGTCTTCGATAGGATCTCGCCGCTGCGCTGGGCCAGCACGCAGAGCAGCGCGTACTCCTTGGCAGTCAGCTCCAGGCGAGTGTTGCCGCGGAAGACCTTGCGGCTGAGCAGGTCGATGGACAGGTCGGCGATGCGCATCTGCGAATGGCTTTCGTGGTTGCCGCCGCGCCGGGTCAGGGCCTGCAGGCGGGCAACCAGTTCGAGGAAGGAGAACGGCTTGATCAGGTAGTCGTCAGCGCCCTCGCGCAGCCCGCGCACCCGGTCTTCCACGCGCTCGCGCGCGGTGAGCATGATCACCGGGGTCTGCCGCCGCTCGCGCAACGCCCGCAGAACGCCGTAGCCGTCGACGCCCGGCAGCATCACGTCGAGCACGATCACGTCGTACTCGCCATGGAGCGCCAGGTGGCGACCGTCGATGCCGTTGTCCGCCAGGTCCACGGTGAACCCCTGTTCACTGAGGCCACGGTTCAGGTAGTCCGCCGTCTTCGCCTCGTCCTCGACAATCAGTACCCGCATCTATCGCCCGATCCTCTGTTCGCCTTCGCATCCCGGGCGGGACGCATGCCTGCCTGCATCCTAGCCACGCGCCGCCGTCCAGGAAAGCCGTGTCCGTTACGCCTCATGTCGCCGTCGCCCCAGCGGTTCCGCCGTCCGAGGTCGTCGCCCCGCGCCGGTGGAACAGCCGCTCCAGGGCCAGGTATACCACCGGCGTGCTGAACAGGGTCAGCACCTGGCTCACCAGCAGCCCGCCGACCACCGCGATGCCCAGAGGCTGGCGCAGCTCGGAACCGGTGCCGAAGCCGATCATCAGGGGTATCGCGCCCAGCAGCGCGGCCAGGGTGGTCATCATGATCGGCCGGAAACGGGTCAGGCAGGCCTGGTAGATCGCCTGCTCCGCGCTCATGCCCTGCTCGCGCTGGGCGACGATGGCGAAGTCGACCATGAGGATGCCGTTCTTCTTGACGATACCGATCAGCAGCACGATGCCGATCAGCGCCATGATCGAGAAGTCCTGGCCCCAGGCCCAGAGCAGGAACACCGCGCCGATCCCCGCCGAGGGCAGGGTCGAAAGGATCGTCAGCGGATGCACGAAACTCTCGTAGAGCACGCCGAGGATGATGTACACCGCAATCAGCGCGGCGAGGATCAGCAGCGGTTGCGAGGCCAGCGAACTCTGGAAGGCCTGCGCCGCGCCCTGGAACACGCCGATAATGGTCGAGGGCATGCCGATCTCCTCCTGGGCGCGCTGCACCGCCTGCACCGCCTCGCCGAGAGACACCCCGGCAGCCAGGTTGAAGGACAGGTTGACCGCCGGGAACATGCCGTTGTGGTTGATCTGCAGCGGCCCGGAGCGCGGCGCCGCGACCTTGGCGATGGCCGACAGCGGGACCATCTCGCCGCTCAGCGGCGAGCGCAGGTAGAACCAGTCCAGGCTTTCCGCGCGGCCGCGCTGGCGCGCATCGAGTTCGAGGACCACCTTGTACTGGTTGACCTCGGTCTGGTACTCGCCGACCTGGCGCTGGCCGAAGGCGTCGTAGAGGGTCTGGCTGACATCCTCGGCGCTGAGGCCGAAACGCGCCGCGGCCACCCGGTCGATGTCCAGCGCGGTGACGCTGGCGCCGACCTGCAGGTCGTTGGACACATCCATCAGCCCCGGCACCTGCTTCAGGCGCTCGGTGAGGCGTTGCGCCCAGAGCGCCAGCTGGGTGCTGTCGCTGCTGCGCAGGGCGTACTGGTACTGGGTCCGCGAGGGTCCGGAACTGAGGTTGATGTCCTGCGCCGCGCGCAGGTAGAGCATGATTCCCGGCACCTTGGCCAGTTGCGGGCGCAGCCGGTCGATGAACTCGCCGACCGAGACATCGCGCTCGCCACGGTCCTTGAGGACGATCCAGAAACGCCCGTTGGCCAGGCTCTGGCTACCGCCGGTGACGCCCACCGCATGGTTGTAGCTCTGCACCGCCGGGTCGCTGGCGATGATCTCGGCCAGTTGCCGGTGCTTGGCGACCATGTCGTCGTAGGAGATATCCTCGGCAGCCTGGCTCGTGCCGAAGACGAAGGCGGTGTCCTGCAAGGGGAAGAAACCCTTGGGAATCCCGACGTAGCCGGCCACCGCCACCAGCACGGTAAAGGCGAAGCCGACCAGCATCAGCCGCTGGTGCCCGAGCGCCCAGCGCAGGCCGCGTTCGTAGCCGCCGGTCAGCCATTCGGCGAAGCCCTTTCTCGGCGCTTCGGCATGCCGCAATGCCGGCATGAAGCGCGAAGCCAGCATCGGCGCCAGGGTCAGCGAAGCGACCACCGAGATCAGGATCGCCACCGTCACGCTGACCGCGAATTCGCGAAACAGCCGGCCGACGATCCCGCCCATGAACAGCAGGGGAATGAACGCGGCGATCAGCGAGAAGCTGATGGAAATCACGGTAAAGCCGATCTCCGCCGCACCCTTGAGCGCCGCCTCGACCTTCGAGGCGCCCGCTTCCAGGTGTCGGTGGATGTTCTCCACGACCACGATGGCGTCGTCGACGATGAAGCCGACGGCGATGATCAGCGCCACCAGGGTCAGGTTGTTGAGGGTGAAGCCGAGCACGTACATCGCCGCGAAGCTGGCGCTCAGGGACACCGCCAGCACCGTGGCGACGATCAGGGTCGCCGACAGCTGGCGGAGGAACAGGCCCATCACCAGCACCACCAGGCCAATGGTCAGCAGCAGGGTCAGTTCGACCTCGTGCAACGACGAGCGGATGGTCCGGGTGCGGTCGTTGAGCACGTCTACCTCGATGGTCGCCGGGAGCATCTCGCGCAGGCGTGGCAGCGCGGCCTGGATCGCGTCGGCGGTATCGACGATGTTCGCCCCAGGCTGGCGCAGGATCACCAGCGCCACCCCGGGCACGCCGTTCGGCCAGGCCTGCACGTAGTCGTCCTCGGGCGCCGAGACGATCCGCGCCACGTCCTTGAGGAACACCGGCGCGCCCTGGCGGTAGGCGACCACCAGGTCGTCATAGTCGCTGGCGTTGAACAACTGGTCGTTGGCCGCGAGGGTCGACACCCGCCCCTCGCCGTAGAGCGCGCCCTTGGCCAGGTTGACGCTGGCCGACTGCAACGACTGGCGCAGGTCGGCCAGGGTCAGCTGGTAGGCGGCGAGCTTTTCCGGCTGGGCCTGGATGCGGATCGCCGGGCGCTGCTGGCCGACCACGAAGATCTGCCCCACGCCGTTCACCTGGCTGAGCTGGCGGGCGAGGATGGTCTCGGCGTAATCGCTGAGTTCGATCAGCGGCATCATCTCCGAGTTGACCCGCAGGATCATGATCGGGCTGTCCGCCGGGTTGACCTTGCGCCAGGTCGGCAGGTTCGGCATGTCCACCGGCAGCCGCCCGGCCGCGGCGTTGATCGCCGCCTGGACTTCCTGGGCGGCGACGTCGATGCTCTTGTCGAGGCTGAACTGCAGGGTCAGGGTGGTAGTGCCCAGGGCGCTGCTGGAGGTCATCTCGGTGATCCCGGGAATCGCGCTGAACTGCACTTCCAAGGGGGTGGCCACCGACGAGGCCATGGTTTCCGGGCTACCGCCGGGCAGCAAGGCGTTGATCTGGATGGTCGGGAAGTCCGCCTCCGGCAACGGCGCCACGCCGAGCCGGAGGAACGCCAGCAGCCCCAGCAGCAGCGAGGCCAGGGTCAGCAACGCGGTGGCGATCGGGTGCCGTACGCACCAGCCGGAAATCCCGGCGCGCGGCGTCACGGCCGCCGCTCCGTGGCCTGGGCCAGGCTCGGGCGCGGCTCCTGGATATCGACCAGGGCGCCGGGCATCAGCCGCGAGTGGCCGTCCACCACCACCTGGTCACCGCTGGCCAGGCCTTCCACCACACTGAGGCCGTCGATGTCCTGGAGCACCCGCACCGGCACCGCCTCGACCCGGTCGGCGGCGACCCGGTAGACGAAATTGCCCTCCAGGCCGCGGCGCACCGCCTTGCTCGACAGCACCAACTGGTCGCGCCGGACCCCGGTGTGCAGGCTCACCGCGACGAACTGCCCGGGCCAGAGCCGGGCCTGGCGGTTATCGAAGGAGGCGCGCACGCGGATGGTGCCGGTGGAACTGTCGATCTGGTTGTCGATGGTCAGCAACCGGCCCTCGCCCAGCGCGCTCCCGCCGTCGCGGCTGTAGGCGCGCACCGCCGCCTCGCCGCCGAGCAGCGCCTGCAACTGGGGCAACTGTTCCTGTTGCAGGGAGAAGACTACGGAGATCGGTGCGATCTGGGTCACGCTGAACAGGCCGAGACTGTCGCCGACCCGCACCAGGTTGCCGACATCGACGTTGCGGATACCGACCTTGCCGGATACCGGCGAGGTGATCCGGGTGTAGGACAGGCGCACCCGCTCGGCGTTGATGGTGGCATCGTTGGCCTTCAGGGTCGCGCGCAACTGGTCGACCGTCGCCTGCTGCTGGTCCAGCAGTTGGCGTGACACCGCACGCTCGGCATACAGGCTGCGGTAGCGTTGCAGGTCCTGCTCGGCGGATTTCAGCTGGGCCTGGTTGCTCGCCCTGGAGGCCTGCGCCTGCTCCAGCGCGGCGACGACGGCGCGGTCATCGATGGTCGCCAGCAACTCGCCCGCCTCGACCATCTGCCCTTCGCTCACCAGCAGGCGGGTCAACTGGCCGTCGATCTGGGTGCGGATCACCACGTTGTGCAACGAAGTCACCGTGCCGATGCCGCTGACCTGTTGCTCGACGTCGCGCCGCTCCACCCGCGCCACGTTCACCGGGACCCTGGCCGGCGCGGGCGCCGCCTTCGCCCCGGCGTCGCCGCCGAGCCATGCCCAACCGCCGAAGGCGACCAGGCCCGCCGCCAGCACGCCCACCAGGACCCGTCCCCCACCACTGCGCAACGCCTGCATCTGTCCACCTTTCCCAGTCGCCGGCCTCGCGCGGCCGACTTCGTTCTTCTTTATAAGCAGCGCAGCGGGACCCCACCCTGACCCCTGAATGACAATCCTGTCAGTTTCGCCGGACACCCCGCGCTGGCAGGCCGCCCGGCGCTCTCGTAGACTTCGCTGAGTCCTTCCGGAGCCCGCTCGATGTCCCCAACCCCCGGCGCCCGCCGGCCCTGCCCCAGGGCCTACGCCCCCTGGCTGCTGTCGCTGGCGGCGACATTGCTGCTGGCAGTCGGCGCGGCGCTGGCGCAGTGGGACCTGGAGTCGATACTGAGCCGTGCCGAGCAGCGCTACGGCGAGCTGGGCGCGGCGAAATCGCGCCTGGGCGACTGGGGCCGCCTGCTCGAACAGGGCGGCACGCTCGACGAAGCGGCCAAGCTGCGCGCGGTCAACGACTTCTTCAACCAGTCGCTACGCTTCACCGACGACATCGAAATCTGGCAGCAGGAAGACTACTGGGCGACTCCGGTCGAAGCGCTGGTCAAGGGCGCCGCCGACTGCGAGGACTACGCCATCGCCAAGTACGTGACCCTGCGTCGCCTCGGCGTCGCCAGCGACAAGCTGCGCATCACCTACGTCAAGGCCCTGCGCCTGAACCAGGCGCACATGGTGCTGACCTGGTACGCCAGCCCGGGCGCCGACCCACTGGTGCTGGACAACCTGATCGGCGAGATCCGCCCCGCTTCGCAACGCGACGACCTGTTGCCGGTGTACGCCTTCAATGCCGAGGGCCTCTGGCTGCCCGGCGCCGACGGCGGACGCCGGACCGGCGACAGCAAGAAGCTGTCGCGCTGGCAGGACCTGCTGACCAAGATGCGCGCCGAAGGCCTCGACCTCGACGCCCCCAAGGAGGATTGAATGTCACTGCTCAAGCAATTGTTCCTCGCCATCTGCCTGTTCCTCGTCGTCGCCTTCAGCGGCAGCTTCGTCAGCAGCGTGGAGAACTCCCGCGAGCAGTTGCGCGGCCAGTTGCGCTCCCATGCCCAGGACGCCGCCACCGCCCTCGGCCTGTCCCTGACGCCGCACGTGGACGACCCGGCGATGGTGCAACTGATGGTCAGCTCGATCTTCGACAGCGGCTACTTCGCCAGCATCCGGGTGATCGACATCAAGAGCGGCAAGCCGCTGGTCGAGCGCGTGCAGGCGCATGACGAGCGCACGGTGCCAGGCTGGTTCGCGCGCCTGGTGGATCTCCAGCCCCAGGGTGGCGACGCACTGATCATGCGCGGCTGGGAACAGGCGGCGCGGGTCGAGGTGGTCAGCCATCCGCAATTCGCCCTGGCGCGCCTGTGGGACAGCGCCCTGGGCAGCCTCTACTGGTTGCTGGCCTGCGGCGCGGCGAGCCTGCTGCTTGGCGGCTGGCTGCTGCGCCGCCAACTGCGCCCGCTCGACCAGATGGTACGCCAGGCCCATGCCATCAGCCGGCGGGAATTACTCAGCCTGCCCAGGCTGCCGCGCACGCCGGAGCTGCGCCGCGTGGTGCAGGCGATGAACCAGATGGTGGAGAAACTTCGCACGCTGTTCGCCGAGGAGGCTGCGCGTAGCGACAAGCTACGCGCCCAGGCCTACCAGGACAGTCTCACCGGCCTGCCCAACCGGCGCCTGTTCGACGCCCGCCTCAACGAACAGCTGGGTGCCGGCGAGCACGAGCATGCCGGGCAGCTCCTGCTGCTGCGCCTGAACGACCTGAACGGGCTGAACCAGCGTCTCGGCGGGCAACGCACGGATGAATTGATCCAGGCGGTCGCCCGCTTGCTGGTCGACTCCTGCGGCCAGCAAGGGCGCGCCGACTGGCTGCTGGCCCGCAGCCGCGGCGGCGAGTTCGCCGTGCTGGCTCCCGGTTGCTCCCGCGAGCAGGCCGAACGCCTGGCCGAGGAACTCTGCGAAGGCCTGGAGAATCTTGCCCGCACCGGTGCCAGCGATCTCACGCCGGTCGCCTATCTCGGTATCAGCGCGTTCGCCGAAGGCGACTCGCCCGCGGATCTCCTGGCCCGTGCCGACCAGGCCCTGGCCCAGGCCGAAAGCCAGCCCGCCCAGCCCTGGGCGAGCCAGGACGGCACCGCGCTCGCGGCGCTCAACGATAGCCAGGACTGGCACGACTGGATCGACCAGGCCCTGACGGAGCGCCGCCTGCTGCTCTATTTCCAGCCGGTGGTGGACTGCCTGGACACCCAGCGCGTCCTCCACCACAAGGTCCTCGCGCGCCTGCTCGACCCGCAGGCCACGGCCATCGCCGCCGGGCGCTTCCTGCCCTGGATAGAACGTTTCGGCTGGGCCGCGCGCCTGGACCTGGCGATGCTCGAACAGAGCCTGGAGCACCTGCGGCGCCATCCACGGCCGCTGGCGCTGAGCCTGTCGGCCGCCAGCGTCCGCAATGCGCAGGCGTTCGCCCCACTACTGGCCCTGCTCAAGGCGCATCCGCAGGAGGCGCGCCAGCTGACCCTGGAACTGGACGAGCGGCACCTGCCAGCCGCGGCCGAACTGGAGCGCCTCAGCCAGGTCCTGCGCGAACTGGGCTGCGGTCTCGGCCTGCAGCATTTCGGCGGTCGCTTCAGCCTGATCGGCAACCTTACCCATCTGGGGCTGGCCTACCTCAAGCTGGACGGCTGCTACCTGCATGCCGTCGACCGGGAAGGCGACAAGCGGTTGTTCATCGAAGCGGTCTATCGCACCACCCACAGCATCGATCTACCGTTGATCGCGGAACAGGTGGAAACCCACGGTGAACTCGAAGTACTGCGGGAAATGGGCTTGCGTGGCGCCATGGGACGCCTGTTCGGCAGCCCGGCGCCCTGGTCCGGCGATGCCTGATAGCGAGTCCGGAGCGGGTCGGACTCGCTTTACAGCGGATTCGGCATCGACGCCAGGCGCTCCCTCTCCGACAGAGAACGCGCCGGCGCGAGCCGACAGGTCCCCGTCATGAAACCGCCAGTCGCTGTTCCACCAGCACTCCCCCGTAAAGCGCGATCTGGGTCTTGGCATTGAGTTCGATGCGCAAGGCCACCGCGCGCTCGATGCCGATCTTCAGGTGCGGACCGAAGCGCGATACGTCCAGGCCGGCACGGATCATCATCTTCTCCACGCCTACGGTGGTTACCGTCACCAGCGTCTGGATGTCGTTCTGCAGGCTGTAGCGGGCCAGCGCGCGCATCGCCTCCAGCGTACAGTCGGAAAAGCCCAGCGAGCCTTTCTGTCCAGAGTTGATGGCGAAACGGCTGAGTTCCCAGATGTGCGGCGAGCAAGGCGCTTCCTTGCCGTGCAGAAGCTCCGGGAAGGTGTTCTTCAGCATGTAGGGGCCAGTGGTATCGAGAATTCGCCAGCAACCGAAAACCTGGGCTTCAGGAGTATCTTCCTGGATCAACATGTAATAAGGACTGAGTGCGTCATAACCATCGATTTCCATCTCGTCGATGACACTAACGTCCCAGCCTTTGCGCTCCTTGAACACTTGAGCACGCAACTTGTGCATCTCGCCCAGCAGTTTTTTATCGAACTCTTCGCGCCGACCAATTTGTACGATCATCTTCACTTCCTCCAAATAGGAAGCTGAAGAATTTATGCAAATTTCATAATTTTATAACTAGCAAATGAGATAGATTTCGGTGAACCCGGACCCTTGCTAGGCTCGAAGAAACGTCCGAAAAGATCAGAGCAATGGCTTCACACGAGAGAACACAGCCCCAAAACATGGCCTTCCGGGCAAAGGCCACCCGCACCGCCCGACGGGAAAGCCAGGAAACTTTCTGGAGCCGCTTCGGGATAAGCCAATCCTGCGGCAGTCGTTTCGAGAATGGCGAGAACCTGCCCTTCCCTATATACCTGCTTTTGCATTTCTATATAGAAGGGCAAATTACCGATCGCCAGCTCGCCGACCTGAGAGGCAAGATCAGAGAGTAATAAGACCCAAATTAACGGCCATAATGGCCGCTACGCGGCGGGAGGTCACACCGAACTTCCGCCGAATATTTCCCATATGGAAGTTCACATTGGCTTCCGAGCAGTTGCAGATAACCGATATCTCCCAACTGGTCTTGCCGATGGCGCACCACTGCAACACTTCCTTCTCCCGGCTGGTCAGAACCACCGGTTTGCTGACCGGATGTTCGAAGGCCAGTCCGGCACCGCTCTGCAGTGCGTAGTCCTTGAGCATCCACAGGGTCGGCAGGACCGACTCCATGAAACGGTTGGCCTCGGCCCGGTTTTCCGCTTCCACGCTGAGGCTCAGCGCGCCGAGTTCGCCGCGCGCACCATGCAGCGGCATGGTCAGCCCATACACCAGGCCGGCGGCCGAGGCTTCCTCGAAGAACTCGTGCTGCTTTCGCGTCTGGTAGATGGACGGTTCCCAGAAAATCGGCAGTACGCTCTGGGTACAGTGACTGACCGTTGGGTCGACCCGCGCGTAGCCAGCCCGGTCGTAATGCTCGCGCCAGGCGGCCGGGTAGTTGCCGACGATGAAGGCGTTCTCGTAGTCCTGGCTGTCCTTAGGCAACAGGCCGAAGAGGATCTTCGAGAATCCAAGGTCGCTCGCCATCTTCTGCAGGATGGCGCTCCACTCCAATTTTCCACTTGAGCGTTCCAGCTCAAGAAAACCGTCAACCAAGGCCATAGCGCTACGTTCTTCTTAAACTATTAACCAATCAGCCAAATATGGATTCGGCACCCGATATCCGGCACGTTGTACGGCAGTCCGAGAATCCCGGCTTCCTGCCGAGGCGCATGCGCCCGTGCCCGACGACCCCTGAAGATGTCCAGTCAGCCCACTCTATAGAGTTGGCGTTGTGCCGGAAAGGCACATTTCAGTCCCACTTAACAATAGACCGCGGCGTTTGATGCACCTAGTACGATACCCGTCCTAGAGGGTAAGCAAACGTTTAAATGTGATCTAGATCACATTTTATGCGAACTGAATACCCAGTCACGCCTGGTCCCCGGGTTCACTGTCGGCCCATCGCCACGCGTGCGACCGCTCTCGGCCGGGCGATCCGAGGCGCAGTCGTCGGTGCGCGGCGCACGGGCAAAGGCACAGCGCCGTGGCCAAAGGGGCGACCTCGCGGCATCAGGCCTGCCGGGCACGGACCCGGCGACATAGCCACTTTTCCAGTTCGGCGACGCAGAACAGGCCGAGCCCGGCCAGCAGCACCCGCGCCCACTCGCCCGGGGCCAGGCCGACCGAGCCGAACAGCGCCTGCAACGGCGGCGCGTAGGTATAGAGCAGTTGCAGCACCACGCAGGCGGCGATCGCCAGCAAGACCTGGCGGTTGCCGAACAGGCCCTCGCGGCTGAGCACCGAATCGTAGATATGCCGGCTGTTGAGCAGGTAGAACATCTCGCACACCACCACGCTGTTCACCGCCATGGTCCGCGCGCGCTCCAGCCCGGTGCCATGCTCCAGCTCCCAGAGGAACAGGCCCAGGGCGCCCGCCATCATCAGCAGCGAGACCAGCAGCACCCGCCAGACGAAGAACAGCGACAACAGGGGCTCCGCCGGCGGGCGCGGCGGACGCTGCATCAGGCCGCGCTCGGCCGGATCGAAGGCCAGCGCCAGGCCCAGGGTGCTGGAGGTGACCATGTTGATCCAGAGGATCTGCGCCGGCGTCATCGGCAGGGTCAACTGGAACAGGATCGCGGCGATCACGATCAGCGCCTCGCCACCGTTGGTCGGCAGCATGAAGAGGATGAATTTCTTCAGGTTGTCGTAGACCGCCCTTCCCTCGCGCACGGCATTGGCGATGGTGGCGAAATTGTCGTCGGCGAGGACCACCTCGGCCGCCTCCTTGGCCGCCTCGGTGCCCTTGTTGCCCATCGCTACGCCGACGTCGGCGCGCTTCAGCGCCGGCGCATCGTTGACCCCGTCGCCGGTCATCGCCACCACCTCGCCGCTGGCCTGCAGGGCCTGCACCAGGCGCAGCTTGTGCTCGGGGCTGGCGCGGGCGAACACATCGACGCCCGGCAGCACTTCGCGCAGGCGCTGGTCGTCGAGCAGTTCGATCTCCGCGCCGGTCAGCGCCGGCCGGTCGATGCCGATCCCGAGCATGGCTCCGATCGCCCGCGCGGTGTCGACGTGGTCACCAGTGATCATCTTCACCGCGATACCCGCCGCCTGGCATTCGGCGACCGCGGCCACGGCCTCCTCGCGCGGCGGATCGATGATGCCCACCAGGGCCAGCAGGGTGAAGCCATGTTCCACGTCGGCGAAATCCAGCGTGCGCTGCTCCGCCGGCATCGCCCGTCGGGCGATGGCCAGCAGGCGCAGGCCGCGAGCGGCGGTGTCGGTGGCCAGGCGCCGCCAGTAATCCGGGTCGAGCGACCGCACCGAGTCGCCCACCCGTTCAGCCTCGCACATGTCGAGGATGCGCTCCGGCGCGCCCTTCAGGTAGACCATCGCCTGGCCCGCGTGGTCGTGGTGCAGGGTGGCCATGAAGCGATGCTCGGACTCGAACGGAATCGCATCGCTGCGTGGCCGTTCCGCCGCCAGCGCCTGCGGATCGAGGCCCAGCTTGAGGCCGAGGCTGAGCAGCGCGCCTTCGGTGGGGTCGCCCTCCAGTTGCCATGCCTCGCCCTCCTGGTGCAGGCGCGCCTCGTTGCACAACAGCGCCGCGCGACCGATCTCCTGCAGATCGTCGCGTCCGGCGGGATCGAGGCCTTCGCCGTTGTGGCTGAAACCACCCAGCGGAGCGTAGCCGGCGCCGCTGACCTCGATCACCTGGTCGGCGGTGACGATACGCTGCACGGTCATCTCGTTGCGGGTCAGGGTGCCGGTCTTGTCCGAGCAGATCACCGTCACCGAACCCAGCGTCTCCACCGCCGGCAGGCGGCTGACGATGGCGTTGCGCCGGGCCATGCGCTGTACGCCGAGGGCGAGGATCACCGTCATGATCGCCGGCAGTCCCTCGGGAATCGCCGAGGCGGTCAGCGCCACCACCAGCATGAACATGTCCACCATCGGCTGGCCCTGCCAGAGGGTGCCGAGGACGAAAGTGGCGCCGGCCAGCAGCAGGATCGCCAGGGCCAGCCAGCGACTGAAGCTGGCGATCTGTCGCAGCAGCGGAGTGGCCAGGGTGCGGACTTCGCGCAACAGCGTACCGATCCGGCCCAGTTCGGTATCCCCGGCGGTGGCGACCACCACTCCGCGCGCCTGGCCGCTGGTCACCAGGGTGCCGGAATAGGCCATGCAACGGCGGTCGCCGAGCAACGCGTCGATGGCCACCGCGACGCAGCCCTTCTCCACCGGCACCGACTCGCCGGTCAGGGCCGACTCGTCGACATGGAAGTTCTTCGTTTCGAACAGCCGCAGGTCGGCCGGCACCCGGTCGCCGGAGGCCAGCAGCACCACGTCGCCCGGTACCAGGCGTTCGGCGTCCAGCGCCTGGCGCTGGCCGTCGCGCAGGACCAGGGCATGCAGCGAAAGCATGTCGCGGATGGCGTCCAGCGCGTTGGCCGCCTTGCCCTCCTGGACGAAACCGATCAGCGCGTTGACCACCACCGCCAGGAGGATTACCGCACTGTCCACCCAGAAGCCGAGCAGCGCGGTGACCAGCGAGGCGAACAGCATCATGTACAGCAGGACGTTGTGGAACTGCCGCAGCAAGCGCAGCAGCGGCCCCTGGCGTTTCGGCGCGGGCAACCGGTTGTAGCCGTGCGCCGCCAGGCGGCGGGCGGCCTCGTCCGCGTCCAGGCCGGCGGCGGAGCTGTGCAATCGTTCCAGCACCCGTTGCGGCGGGCTGGCATGGGCGTCGCGGGAAGACAGGGGTGGGATGCCGTTCATGGGATTCCTGCGCCTCGTTCTGTTGAACAGAACTATCGGGCAGGCCTGCGCCGCAACGTTTGACCTGTCTCAAACGGATGCTTGCAGTTGAAAGCATCTGGCCGGGGAAAACTTTTCCGGATGTTGCGCGGCACCTCGCCCCACGTGGCGAGGTGCCGCGCCCTCCTAGAGGCTCATGTGCAGCAGCGGGAACGGCCGCCCCGCCGAGTCGGTCGCGGAGCGGCCGGTCTGGCGGAACCCATAGTGTCGATAGAAACCGCAGGCCTGCGGGTTCTGCTCGTTGACATCGACGCTCAGGCGCGGCCAGGTCGCCCGCGCATGATCGAGCAGGCGTCGGCCGATACCCCGGCCGCGCAGCCCGGGTTCGACGAAGAGCATCTCGACATGCGCCTGGTTCAGGCCAATGAAGCCCTGGGCCACGCCGTCGTCGTCGACCAGCACCCAGACCTCGACGGCCGGCAGGTACAGGTCGCGGACCTGTGGGTAAAGCTCGACGATGTCCGCTTCACTGAGAAAGTCGTGGGTCGCGCGGACGGAACGTTCCCACAGGTCGACCAATGCCGTGTTGTCGGCGTCGACGCGCTTGCGAATGTGCATGCTGGATTCCTTTATCCGAAAGATTCCAGGTAGAACGAAAGGCAGCCGCGACCGCCAGGCCGGGCGCCACGCTGAGGTTCGTCGCCTGGATGCCCGTGGCGCGAATCAACGCATGGACGGTGCACAGCGGCGGCGACGAGGGAGGAAGGGAGCGCCATCCTAGAAGAAAACGACCGGTCGGAACAGCCGCGCTTCTCATGCTTTTCCCGAAACGACGAATGAACGACACTGCGCCCGACTCTATTATCCCGGTATCGCCCATGCCCAGCTCCCCGCTTCCTTCCGGCCGCAGGCTGCCCGCTTGCGCCTTCGCCGACATCGGCGAGCCCTACGCCGTGTTCCAGGCTCCCGGCGGCGCGCTCCTCGCGGTGGCCAGCGCCTTTCATGGGCAACACCCGGGCCGACAGCTCGACGTCTACGAACAGAGCCTGCGCCTGTACCGCGGCGGCGACCTCGAATGCATCGCCGTCCTGCCGGACCTGGGCTTTCCGCTCAACGCCATCGCCTGGCACCCGAGCCGGCCCGTACTGGTGATCGGCGGCGGACGCTACGACGGCGGCGCCTTCTTCGAAGGCGGTCTGCTGGCCTGGGACTACGCGAGCGGCAAGACCCAATCGCTGCTCGCCGACAACCGCGAAGTGCTCGCCTGCGACTTCGAGGACGACGGCCGGCGCCTGACCTTCACCGTCGCCCCCAGCGACGACCTGGAGGACCGACCGTTGTTCCGCCAGCGCCATTCGCTAGCCTTTCCGGTCGACGCCCCACTGGTGCTGGACGACCTGCCCGGCACCCGCCTGCCCTTCGACTGGGCCCTCTACCCTGCCTCGACACAACGCGAAGCAGCGCTGCCGATCCTGGAAAACCTAGCCCTGGGCAAAGATCGGCGGTTCCTGCATCGTCCACCGGTGTGGGACCTGTGCTTTCTCGACGGACAACGCCTGGCCATCGCCCGCGCCAGCCCCCGGCTCGAGCTCTGGAATCTGGCCGACGACAGCCTGCGCAGCTTCGAACTGGCCGAACGGGGCCAGTGCCTGCAGGTCTTCCATAACGCCACGGACGACAGCCTGCTGGTCAATCTGCAACTCGGGTATGCCGCCCAGCGACTGTTCAAGGTGCCGCTAACGCCGGGACAACCGCTGCTCCTGAGCGACTGCCGCCATCTGCTGGCGCAATCCGCCCAAGGCGGTTTTCTCGCCCGCCAGATCGCCCTCGAGGGCAAAGACCTGGAAGACCTCGTGCTCGACCCGGCCGGCCGGATCGTCCACAGGCGCCGTCTCGGACACTACGACCTGTTCAACCACCATCTGCGCATCGACCGTGGCGAAGCCTTCTTCTACCTGGCCGGCAATCCGCCGGAGCAGCACCAGGACAAGGGCCTGTTCCGCCTCGACCCGCAGACCTTCAAGACCCGCGAAGTGCTACGCCTGGAGCGCCACCCGGAGCACTTCAACAACCTGCACGGCTGCCTGCTGGGCAATCGCCTGCTGCTCAACGCCAAGGTCTACAACTCGCCGTATCACGCCTACGGTACCCAGCGCCTGACCTGCTACGACCTGGAGAGCCGCGGCACGCTCTGGGGCGCCACCCTGTCCGCCCAGGTCAGCGCCTTCGCGCCGTTCCCCGGCGGACAATGGATCGCACTGGCGCTGGTCGATGGTCAGGTCGAGGTACGCGACCTCGCCAGCGGCGAATGTCGCTGGCGCTACCGCACGGCAGACGCCATACCGCTGTGCCTGGCAGTCAGCGACAAACTCCTCGCCATCGGTTTCAGCCACGGCGGAGTCAGCCTCCTGCAGATCGCGGCGGATGGCCAGCTCATCGGTCCTCCAGGCGCCAACCCGCGGCAGTAGCCCGCAGTTCGCCGTCCAGCGCCAGGTGGCGGAGAAACACCGGGTCGTGGGACACCACCAGCAAGGCCCCACGGAACTGCCCGAGCATGCTTTCCAGGGCCTGCCGCGCAGCCAGGTCGAGGTGGTTGTCCGGCTCGTCGAGCAATAGCAACTGCGCCGGCCGGTCGGCATAGAGCACCAGGGCCAGGGCCGCCTTCAGGCGTTCGCCGCCGCTCAGCGTCGCGCACGGCTGGGAGAGCCGTTCGGCCGGCAAGCCGAGTTGCGCCAGGCGCGTGCGCAGCCAGCTTTCGCCGCGACTGCGATTGACCTCCAGCAACTGCTCCAGCACGCCTCGCCCGTGGTCCAGCACGCTCAGCCGCTGGTCGAGATAGGCGGCGCCCACCGTCACCGCGCAGGTTCCCGCCAGCGGCGCCCGTTGCCCGGCCAGCAGCCGCAGCAGGGTCGACTTGCCGCTGCCGTTCGGGCCGACCAGCGCCAGCCGTCGCGGACCGCTCAGGAGCAGGTCGATTTCGCGCAACGGCCCGCGCAGATGCGGCAGGACCGCGCCCTTCAACTCGACGATCCGGCGCTGCGCCGCCAGTTCGGCATCGGGCGAATCGAGCAGCAGCGGCGACGCCTCCTCGACCTCCCTGGCAGCCTCGCGCACCTCGCGGCCGAGGCGCTCGCGCTCCGCCTGGTGGGCATTGCGCAGCTTGCCGGCGCTGACCTCGCTACGTTCCCTGAACCCACCGAGCAGGATCTTCGCCTGGTTCGCCGTCTTGCCTTCGCGCCGGCCGCTGGCCTGGCGCCGCTCCTGGCGCTGCTGCTGTTCGCGCATGGCCAGGGTCTGCCGCTTGCGCTCCAGACGACGCTGGTCCAGACGACGTTCGGCGACCTCGCGCGCCTCCTCCCGGCTCTGCGCGTAGAAGGAATAGCCGCCGCCATAGCTGCGCAGGCCGAGGGTCGACAGCTCGACGATCCGCTGCATGCCCTCGAGCAGTTCGCGGTCATGGCTGACCAGCAGCAGGCCGCCGTCCCATGCCGCCAGGCGCGCCCGCAGCAAAGCGCGTGCCGGCCCGTCGAGAGGGTTGCTCGGTTCGTCGAGGATGAGAAAGTCGGCGTCGTCGAGGAATGCGCCGAGCAGCGCTACGCGCATGCATTCGCCGCCGCTCAGGCGTTCGCTCGGGGTATCCGCGCGGAGATGGCCGAGCCCCTCGGCGGCTAGGGCGTCGGCCAGCCTTTGGCGGATGTCCCAGCGCTCGCCCAGGCATTCGTAGTCGGCGTCGTCGATGCTACCCGCCTCGATCCGCGCCAGCGCCTCCAGCCATGGGCGGACGCCAGCCAGGTCGGCGACGGTCGGATACTCGGCCGGATCGAGCTGCTGCGCCAGGTAGCGCACGCGCCCCTGGCGCCGGACGCTGCCGCTGGACGGCTGCAAGTGTCCGGCGAGCAGGCGCGCGAGCAGCGACTTGCCGACGCCGTTGCGTCCCACCAGCCCGGTGTGCCGGGTGTCGAAGGTTTCGTCGAGATCGGAAAACAGAAGGCTGCCGTCCGGCAGCTGGAAAGAGACGCCATCGAGCGTCAGGGTCGACGTATTCGTCATGGATACCCCCTTGATGCATGCATTCCCCCGGGCCCTCGGGCCAGGGACGGAAAACCGGCCGTGCGGACACGGCAGCATCAATTGCGCATCGGACGAACACCTCGTACGGAAGGAAAGACCGCGGCAGTCTACTCCGCCCATGCGGTCCCGCCAATCGGGCATACTTTTCGCTTTCGACAGACACGACCGACCGACATGGCCAGACTGCGCATCGCCGAACTCTTCGAACGGGAACCCTCGCGCTGGGGCGGCCGTGGCGACCCCTACCTCTGGCAGGAAATGGCCGGGCAACTGGCGGACGCGCCCTGGCCGGCCTCCGCCGCGGCCCTGGAACGCCTGCTCGGCGAGACCTTCGAGCGCCTCAGCGGCCATCCGCTGGAATACGATGCCCTGATCTACCTCGCGCGCCACGCCCACGGCGGCATGTCCAGCGGCATGGTCAGCCCGGAGTTCTGGCGCGAAACGGCAATCCCGGAACTGCTCGACCGCTATCGGCGGCGGCGCTCCTGGCTGAGATGGTTGCGCCGGTAGGTATCCTCCCCCATCGCCGCGATCTGCCCCTCGATCAGGGCATCGAACGGTTTCAGCAAGGCTTCGTGGGTACGCGGCGCCTCCAGTTCGTCGAGCGCCGCAGCGATTGCTTCGATGGTCGACAGCGCGCCCTCTCCCGGCGCCTTGCGCAGGCGATAACGCGACGCCATGCCTTCGGCCAGGCTCACCCGCGGCAGGGCCGCCAGGGCCGGGTTCAGGTGCAGCAGCTTGCGCGCCTTGCGCCAGGTGCCGTCCGGCACCACCAGCAGGAGGGGCTCGCCGGCGGCCTCGGCGGCCATCCCCGCCAGCGCTCGCGCCTGCTCGCCGGGAAACAGCAGGCAGGCCCGGTAGCCCGGCACTCGCCAGGTCTCCTCGGCGAAACGCTCGCCGACCCGCAATTCCGCATTGCGCAAGCCGAGCACGGCCAACCCTGCGGTATTCAGCGCGTGCCCGACCTCGCTGGGGTGCTGCAGGACCAGCACCCGCGTACGCGACGGCAAGGAGGGAATCAATGCGCAGAGGCAGTGGCAGGCGGGGCGAGCGCAACGCTCGCAGCGGATACGTGACATGGGACGACTCCTGGAAGGGGCCCAGTGTGCCACAGGCGGAGAGGCATTCTCTCGCTCGCAAAAACGTCATATTTCCGACGAATGGCAGCAACTTTCTTCACCCATTAAGAATAACGACGAATTTTTGTCGTTCGATGAAAAAATACAATCGTCCCGCCCTCTCAACTCCCGTCCGTCCGCGCCGAAGACTGGGATGAGCCCCTCTCTATCCAAGGATGTTTCTCATGTTCACTCGCAAGTACCGACAGATGAACGCCGACTTGCAACAGCAACTCGCCGCCGAGCGCCTGCACATGGCAGCGCTGGACCGCTCCATGGCGCGCGTGGAGTTCGACCCCGACGGCAACATCACCGATGCCAATGAGAATTTCCTGACCCTGCTGGGCTACCGCCGCGACGAGATCCTCGGCAAACCGCATCGCCAGCTTTGCGACGGCGCCTACGCGCAATCGGAAGACTACCGGCGCTTCTGGGAACGCCTGCGGCGCGGCGAACACTTTTCCGGCCGCTGCAAGCGCATTACCCGCGAGGGCCGGCCACTCTGGCTGGAAGCCACCTACAACCCCGTACGCGACGGGCAGGGTCGACTGCTCAAGGTGGTCAAGTACGCCAGCGACATCGATGCCATCGTCCACCAGGAACACGAGATGCAGAGCAAGCTGGATGCCCTGTCCCGCTCGATGGCGATGATCGAGTTCGACCTCGACGGCAATGTCCTCGCGGCCAACGACAACTTCCTCGCCACCATGGGCTATGGCCGAGCCGAGCTGGCCAGCGCCAACCACCGCCAGTTCTGCGAACCGGGCTACCGCGACGGCCCGCAGTACGCCGACCTCTGGCGCCGCCTGAATCGCGGCGAGTACGTCACCGGGCAGTTCCGCCGGGTCCACCGCAACGGCCAGCCGGTCTGGCTGGAAGCCAGCTACAACCCGGTCTACGACGCCGACGGCAAGCTGTTCAAGGTGGTCAAGTTCGCCAGCGACGTCAGCGACCGCATGCGCCGCTACCAGGCCGAGGCGGACAACGCCCACCAGGCCCATACCCTGTCCACCGAGACCCGCACCGTCGCCGAACACGGCGCGCTGATCATCCAGAGCGCGGTGGAGGAAATGCTCAAGATCGCGAATACCCTGGATGCTTCCTCGCTGAACATCGGCGAACTGTCGCAGCACTCGCAACAGATCACCTCGATCGTCAACACCATCCGCGAGATCGCCGAGCAGACCAACCTGCTCGCCCTCAATGCCGCCATCG
>NZ_KV812681.1:117012-219485 GCF_001813485.1 Pseudomonas sp. HMSC067G02 | reverse complement strand
TCAATGCCGCCATCGAGGCCGCCCGCGCCGGCGATCAGGGTCGCGGCTTCGCCGTGGTGGCCGACGAGGTGCGGCAACTGGCGGAGCGCACCAGCAAGTCGACCAAGGAGATCGCCGACATGATCGGTCGCATCCAGACCGGCACCCGCAGCGTCATCGACGACATGCAGCACAGCCAGGAACAGGCGCGGCGCGGCGTGGAGCTGGCCAACGAGGCCGGCACGGCGATCCTCGGCATCCGCGAGAGCACGCACAAGGTGGTGGAGGCGGTGCAGCAGTTCTCGCGCACCCTCAACGCCGATCTCTAGGGCTCAGGCCAGGCTCATCTGCGTCCGCAACTGGTCGCGGAAGGCCTGGATCAGCGGCTCGCGCGAGCGGCCGCGGCGGAGGATCAGGGAGAATGGCGCCTGGTAGCCGAAGGTCGCCGGCAGCAGGGCGCGCAGACGGCCCTGCTCGACCCACGGGTGGGCGTAGTGCTCCGGCAGGTAGCCGATGTAGCCGCCGGACAGGATCAGGATCAGTTGCGCCTCCATGCTCTCCACCGTCCCCGCGCTGTGCTTGAAGCCGTGCCGGGCCAGCTCGGCCTGGCTCCAGTAGCCGCGGCCGACCATGCGTTGCTGGGTGATCAGGTCGGCGGGAATCCTCCGCCCGTCGAACAGCGGATGCCGGTCGCTGCAGTACAGCCAGTGCTGTTCGCGGTACAGCGGCTGGTAGACCAGTCCGTTCATGCGACTGGAAAAGGCGCCGATGGCCAGGTCCTGGCGGTTCTCCAGCACGCTCAGTTGCAGTTCGTAGGGGCTCTGCACCAGCAGGTGCAGGTGCACCGCCGGGTGTTCGCGGCTGAAGGCGCCGATCACCTCGGCCAGCGGCAGCGCCGGGTCGCTCACCGTAGAATCGAGCACACCGAGGTTCAGGGTGCCGCGCAGCTCGCCCTTCAACGCCAGCGCGTAGCGTCCGAAGCCTTCCAGTTCGCCGAGGATGCGCAGGGTCTCCTGGTGGAACAGCTCGCCCTTGCTGGTCAGGCTGAAGCCGCCGCGGCCACGGTGGCAGAGCACGATGCCGAGCTGGTTCTCCAGTTGGCTCATGTAGGTGCTGATCGCCGAGGTCGACAGGTTCAACTCCTGCTGGGCGGCGGCGAAGCCCTGGTGGCGCACCACCGCGGCGAAGATGCGCAACAGGCGCAGGTCGGGCAAGGCGTTGGACACGGCGACTCCGGTTTGCGGGGCGAGGATTTCGAACTGCGGGCCGAGGCAAAGGCCGCCGTCCGGGCTCGGCGGCGAAGTCTAGCCGCTTCGCCATTAGTTTAGAAATCTCTGAACTGATTATTTGTAGCCAGCGATTTGACTCGCTACCGGCTGTGAAGAGAATCCGTCCGACCCCTAAAACAACCACAACGACCGTGAGGCCACCCCGTGGACAAGAATCTCCACCAGCCCCTGGGCGGCAATGAAATGCCCCGCTTCGGCGGCATCGCCACCATGATGCGCCTGCCCCATGTCCAGTCCCCCGCCGAACTCGACGCCCTCGATGCCGCCTTCGTCGGCGTGCCCCTCGACATCGGCACCTCGCTGCGCTCCGGTACCCGCTTCGGCCCCCGCGAGATCCGCGCCGAATCGGTGATGATCCGTCCCTACAACATGGCCACCGGCGCCGCCCCCTTCGACTCGCTGAACGTGGCGGACATCGGCGACGTCGCGATCAACACCTTCAACCTGCTGGAAGCCGTGCGCATCATCGAGCAGGAATACGACCGCATCCTCGGTCACGGCATCCTCCCGCTGACCCTCGGCGGCGACCACACCATCACCCTGCCGATCCTCCGCGCGATCAAGAAGAAGCACGGCAAGGTCGGCCTGGTCCACATCGACGCCCACGCCGACGTCAACGACCACATGTTCGGCGAGAAGATCGCCCACGGCACCACCTTCCGCCGCGCGGTGGAAGAAGACCTGCTGGATTGCGACCGCGTGGTGCAGATCGGCCTGCGCGCCCAGGGCTACACCGCCGAGGACTTCAACTGGAGCCGCAAGCAGGGCTTCCGCGTGGTGCAGGCCGAGGAGTGCTGGCACAAGTCGCTGGAGCCGCTGATGGCCGAGGTCCGCGAGAAGGTCGGCGGCGGCCCCGTCTACCTGAGCTTCGACATCGACGGCATCGACCCGGCCTGGGCGCCCGGCACCGGCACCCCGGAAATCGGCGGCCTGACCACCATCCAGGCGATGGAAATCATCCGCGGCTGCCAGGGCCTGGACCTGGTCGGCTGCGACCTGGTCGAAGTCTCACCGCCCTACGACACCACCGGCAACACTTCGTTGCTGGGCGCCAACCTGCTCTATGAAATGCTCTGCGTCCTCCCGGGCGTGGTGCGTCGCTGAGCCGTAGCGCGACCATGACCGACGACCGCGTCGAACAGGTGCTGGAGGCCGCCCGCCGACTGGTGGCGGCCTTCGCCCGCAACGATGCCGAGGCCTATTTCGCCGCCTTCAGCGAGGACGCCAGCTTCATCTTCCACAACTGGCCTCAGCCGCTGCGCTCGCGCGCGGCCTACCGCGAGTTGTGGGAGCGCTGGCGACGCGAGGACGGCTTCGAAGTGCTGGCGTGCGAATCCAGCAATACCTGCGTCAGCCTGCAAGGCGACCTGGCGATCTTCAGCCACGACGTCGCCACCCGGCTGCGCCTCCAGGGAACGGAAAGCCTGAACCGGGAACGGGAAACCATCCTGTTCCGCCTAGAACAACAAGAAGGCCGTTGGCTGGCCTGCCATGAGCACTTGTCGGCGATGCCGGAGTACCTGCCATCGACTAGCTAGCTCTCCCGGGAGAACGTCATGGATAACAACAATAACCAACACGCAATCACACGCATCGAAACCTTCGGGGTCGAACAGATTCCCGACCACGAACGCAACGCCACGCCGGTCGATCTGTTCCGCATGATCTTCGGCGGCGCCAATACCTTCGCCACCGCCGTGCTCGGCAGCTTTCCGGTGCTCTTCGGGCTGTCCTTCCAGGCCGGGCTGTGGGCGATCCTGCTGGGCGTCACGCTGGGCGCGCTGATCCTCGCCCCGATGGGCCTGTTCGGCCCGCTCAACGGCACCAACAACGCGGTCTCCTCCGGCGCGCACTTCGGCGTGCACGGGCGCATCGTCGGCTCCTTCCTCTCGCTGCTGACCGCCATCGCCTTCTTCTCGCTCTCGGTATGGAGTTCCGGCGACGCCCTGGTCGGCGGCGCCCGGCGCCTGGTCGGCCTGGAAGAGAGCGAACTGAACCTGGGCCTGGCCTACGGCCTGTTCGCCGTGCTGGTGCTGACCGTATGCATCTACGGCTTCCGCTTCATGCTGCTGGTCAACAGGATCGCCGTGTGGGCCGCCAGCCTGCTGTTCCTGCTCGGCCTGTTCGCCTTCGCCGGCCCCTTCGACGCCGCCTACGCCGGCAGCGTGCAGCTCGGCCAGCCGGGCTTCTGGGCCGCCTTCATCGGCGCCACCCTGCTGGCCATGAGCAACCCGATCTCCTTCGGCGCCTTCCTGGGCGACTGGGCCCGCTACATCCCCCGCCAGACCTCGCAGGCACGGATCATGCTGGCGGTGATCGGCGCGCAGCTGGCGACCCTGGTTCCCTTCCTGTTCGGCCTCGCCACCGCGACCATCGTCGCCGTCCGCGCGCCGGACTACATCGCCGCCAACAACTACGTCGGCGGCCTGCTGGCCATCGCTCCCGGCTGGTTCTTCCTGCCGGTATGCCTGATCGCGGTGATCGGCGGCATGTCCACCGGCACCACTTCGCTGTACGGCACCGGGCTGGACATGTCCAGCGTGTTCCCGCGCCTGCTCTCGCGGGTGCAGGCCACGGTGCTGATCGGAGTCGCCTCGATCGGCTTCATCTTCGTCGGCCGCTTCGCCTTCAACCTGGTGCAGAGCGTCTCCACCTTCGCCGTGCTGATCGTCACCTGCACCACCCCGTGGATGGTGATCATGCTGATCGGCCTGCTGACCCGTCGCGGCTTCTACCGCCCGGACGACCTGCAGGTGTTCACCCGCGGCCAGCGCGGCGGCGCCTACTGGTTCGAGCACGGCTGGAACTGGCGCGGAATGGGCGCCTGGATTCCCAGCGCGGCAGCCGGCCTGGCCTTCGTCAACCTGCCGGGGCAATTCGTCGGTCCGCTCGGCGAACTGGCCGGCGGCATCGACCTCAGCCTGCCGGTCGCCCTCGGCCTGGCCGCCCTGCTCTACCTGGCACTGCTGCGCCTGTTCCCGGAACCGCCTTGCGTCTACGGCCCGCGAGGACCGCGCTGGGTACGCGCGCACGGCACGCGGAGGGCCCCTGCGATAGCCACCGCCTGAGGCGGGGTACACACACGGCGGGACGCCAGCGTCCCGCGCTTCCGGCGCCTCGCCGGATACAACAATGACAATGAGAAACTTGGGAGACCTGATATGGCCCTCGACATATTCGTCGTTCTGATCTACGCCGCGGGCATGATCGCGCTGGGCTGGTACGGCATGCGCCGCGCCAAGACCCGCGACGACTACCTGGTGGCCGGCCGCAACCTCGGCCCCGGCTTCTACCTGGGAACCATGGCCGCCACCGTCCTCGGCGGCGCCTCCACCATCGGCACCGTGCGCCTGGGCTACGTCCATGGCATCTCCGGCTTCTGGCTGTGCGGCGCGATCGGCCTCGGCATCGTCGGCCTCAGCCTGTTCCTGGCCAAGCCGCTGCTGAAGCTGAAGATCTACACCGTCACCCAGGTCCTGGAGCGTCGCTACAACCCCGCCGCGCGCCACGCCAGCGCCCTGATCATGCTGGTCTACGCACTGATGATCGGCGCCACCTCGACCATCGCCATCGGCACCGTCATGCAGGTCCTGTTCGGCCTGCCGTTCTGGGTCTCGATCCTGATCGGCGGCGGCGTCGTGGTGCTCTACTCCACCATCGGCGGCATGTGGTCGCTGACCCTGACCGACATCGTGCAGTTCCTGATCATGACCGTTGGCCTGGTGTTCCTGCTGATGCCGCTGTCGATCAACGACGCCGGCGGCTGGGACGCCCTGGTGGCCAAGCTGCCGGCCAGCTACTTCGACTTCACCGCGATCGGCTGGGACACCATCGTCACCTACTTCCTGATCTACTTCTTCGGCATCTTCATCGGCCAGGACATCTGGCAGCGGGTGTTCACCGCCCGCAGCGAGACCGTGGCCAAGGTCGCCGGCTCCGCCGCCGGTATCTACTGCGTGCTCTACGGCATGGCCGGAGCGCTGATCGGGATGGCCGCCAAGGTCCTGCTGCCGGACCTGGAGAACGTCAACAACGCCTTCGCCAGCGTGGTCGAGCACAGCCTGCCGAACGGCATCCGCGGCCTGGTCATCGCCGCCGCCCTGGCGGCGCTGATGTCCACCGCCAGCGCCGGCCTGCTGGCGGCGTCCACCACCGTCACCCAGGACCTGCTGCCGCGCCTGCGCCGCGGCCGCGGCCAGTCCGACAACGGCGACGTGCACGAGAACCGCATCGCCACCCTGCTGCTGGGCCTGGTAGTGCTCGGCATCGCCCTGGTGGTCAGCGACGTGATCAGCGCCCTGACCGTGGCCTACAACCTGCTGGTAGGTGGCATGCTGATCCCGCTGATCGGCGCGATCTACTGGAAGCGCGCCAGCACCGCCGGCGCCATCACCAGCATGACCCTGGGCTTCCTTACCGTGCTGGTGTTCATGATCAAGGACGGCCTCGACGCGAATACGCCGATCTACTACAGCCTGGCGGTCGGCCTGCTCAGCTTCGTCCTGGTCAGCCTGTTCTCGCGGCGCCCGACGGGTGTCGCCAGCGCCGCCTGAACCAGGCACAACCCCGACAGGCGAGGGACTTTCCCTCGCCTTTTCCATTCCCGAGAACATGAAAAAGGAACGGCCATGACCACCTGCGGCGAATTCCTCGTCAAGCAACTCGAAGCCTGGGGCGTCGAGACCGTCTTCGGCATCCCCGGCGTACATACCGTAGAACTCTACCGCGGCCTGCCCGGCAGCCGTATCCGCCATGTCACCCCGCGCCACGAGCAGGGCGCCGGCTTCATGGCGGACGGCTACGCACGGGTCACCGGCAAGCCCGGCGTGTGCTTCATCATCACCGGCCCGGGGATGACCAACATCCTCACCGCCATGGCCCAGGCCTACGCCGACTCGATTCCGATGCTGGTGATCTCCAGCGTCAACGAACGCGCGCGCCTGGCCCACGGCAACGGCTACCTGCACGAGCTGCCGAACCAGCGCAACCTGGTAGGCAACGTCTGCGCCTTCAGCCATACCCTGATGAGCGCCGAGGAGCTGCCGGCGGTGCTCGCCCGCGCCTTCGCCGTGTTCGACAGCGAGCGGCCGCGGCCGGTGCACATCGAGCTGCCGCTCGACGTCATCACCGCTCCCGCCGAACACCTGGCCCTGCGCCCGCGCACCGTCGCCAGCCGCCCGGCGCCGGCCCTCGCGCCCTTGCGCGAGGCCGCGGCGCGCCTGCGCAACGCGAAGAAGCCACTGCTGCTGCTCGGCGGCGGCTGCGTCGAGGCCGCCGCCGAAGCGCGTGCCCTGGCCGCCGCGCTGGACGCGCCGACTGCCCTGACGATCAACGCCAAGGGCCTGCTACCGGCCGACCACCCGCTGCTGCTGGGCAGCAACCAGTCCTGCGTGCCGGTACGCGAGCTGGCCGCCGAGGCCGACGTGGTGCTGGCCATCGGCACCGAGCTGGGCGAAACCGACTACGACGTGGTGTTCGACGGCGGCTTCGCCCTCGATGGCGAGTTGATCCGCATCGATATCGACCCACAGCAACTGATGCGCAACTACACGCCTAGCCTGGCCATCCACAGCGACGCCCGGCTGGCCATGCGCGTGCTGCTGGCCGAACTGCCGGGCGGAGAGGCCTCGCCGGACAGCCCCGGGGCCCGGCGCGCCGCCGCCGTGCGCCAGCGTCTGGCCGAAGACTTCGCCGGCTGGTCGCACTATCGCCAGCTGTTCGCCGCGATCCTCGCCGAGTGGCCGGACGCCCGCTTCGTCGGCGACTCGACCCAGACCGTCTACAGCGGCAACCACCTGGTCGATCTCGACGAGCCGCGCCGCTGGTTCAACGCCTCCACCGGCTACGGCACCCTCGGCTATGGCCTGCCCGCGGCCATCGGCGCCAAGCTCGGCGAGCCGGGACGCCCGGTGGTCAGCCTGATGGGCGACGGCGGCCTGCAGTTCACCCTGCCGGAACTGGCCAGCGCGGTGGAAGCCAAGGTCGGCATCGTCGTGCTGCTGTGGAACAACCACGGCTATGGCGAGATCAAGCGCTACATGGAGCGGCGCGAGATCACTCCGCTCGGGGTCGATATCTACACTCCGGACTTCCTCGCCATCGCCCGCGGCTTCGGCTGCGCCGCCGAACGCGCGCGCGATCTCGAGCACCTGCGCGAACTGCTGCGCGGCGCCCCGGCGGACCGTCCGCTGATCGTCGAGGTGCTGCAAGCCGCGCCCTTCCATCCCTGACCCGGAGCCCGCCATGGACGATTCCGAACTCTACCGCTCCCTCTGCGAGATCCTCGGCGCCCGTGGCGTGCGCGACAGTGCCGCGCTCGCCGGGCAGGACCCCGGCTACCATCCGCAGAACCTCGCCGGAAGCTTCCTGGTCCTGCCGGAAAGCACCGACCAGGTCGCTGCCGTGGTGCGTCTGTGCCGCCAGGCGGGACGCGCCCTGGTGCCCCAGGGCGGACTCACCGGTCTGGTCGGCGGCGGCGCCGCGCAAGCCGGCGACGTGCTGCTCTCGCTGCGCAGGCTGAACCGCATACACCGGCTGGATGCGGCCAGCCAGACCCTCGACCTCGACGCCGGCGTCACCCTCGAACAGGCCCAGGCGCTGGCCGCCGAGGCCGGACTCGACCCCGGCATCGATCTCGCCGCGCGCGGCAGCGCCAGCGTCGGCGGGCTGGTAGCGACCAACGCCGGCGGCATCCGCGCCTTCCGCTTCGGCACCATGCGCCAGCGCGTGCTCGGCCTGGAAGCGGTACTCGCCGACGGCAGCGTCTACAGCGACCTGCGCGGGCTGCTGAAGAACACCACCGGCTACGACCTCAAGCAGTTGTTCGTCGGCGCCGAAGGCACCCTCGGCATCGTCACCCGTGCGGTACTGCGCCTGGAGCCGTTGCAGCGTCCCGGCGCCACCGCCCTGCTCGGCCTGCCCGACGTCGACGCGGCGATCGCCATCGCCGCGCGCCTGCGCCGCGAGCACGCCGAACGCCTGTTCGCCTGCGAGATCCTCTGGCACGACTACCTGCAATGCACCGCCGCGCCCATGGGCGACAGCGCGCCGAGCCTGGCGCCCTGCCCTCTCTACCTGCTGGTGGAACTGGCCGAGGACCGCCACCTGGATGCCGGCGAGGCGCTCACCACCCTGCTGGAAGGCTGCTTCGAGGATGGTCTGGTGGAAGACGCCCTGCTCGCCGCCAACGAAACCCAGCGCCAGGCCATCTGGCGCCTGCGCGAAGACTCCGACGCGGCCATCCACGCCGGCGTCGACAGCCTGTCCTTCGACGTATCGCTGCCGGTGCCAGCCCTAGCCGGCTACGTCGAGCGCATCCGGCGGCGCCTGGACGACCTGGTGGAGGGCATGCGGGTCTTCCTCTTCGGCCATTTCCTCGACGGCAACCTGCACGTCATGCTCGCCGCCGACGTCCCGCTGCTGCCGCTGCACCAGGCGGTGGAGGAAATCCTCTACGGCGAGTTGGGCGAATGCGCTGGCGTGATCTCCGCCGAGCACGGCATCGGCCTGGAGAAGAAGGAAGCCCTGGGTCGCTACGCCGATCCGCTGAAGCTCGCGCTGATGGCGCAGATCAAGGAACTGCTCGACCCCAGCGGACTGTTCAACCCGGGCAAGGTCATACCCTGAACGCCTATCCTCCTGGGATAGCCTTTCCACCGACAGAGACCGCGATGAGAATCGTCAGCCGCGACCGCTGGTTCGAAACCCGGCACTTCTACAACGGTATCAGCCTGATCCACGAGCCCTACGTGCGCCCCTTCTATCGCTGCAACATGTGGCATGTCCAGGGCCGCGAGCGCGACGTGCTAGTGGACAGCGGCTCCGGTCTGGTCAGCCTGCGCGAGCAACTGCCCTGGCTCACCGCACGACCGCTGCTGGCGGTGGCCAGCCACACCCACTTCGACCATATCGCCGGCCACCACGAATTCGCCGAGCGCCTGGCGCATCCGGCCGAGGCGGAGATCCTCGCCGCGCCGGACGGCGACAACACCCTGGCGCGCGCCTATGTCGGCGACGAGATGTTCGAGGCGCATCCGGAGTGCCCGCTGTGCTACGCCGAATACCGGGTGCGAGCAGCGCCGGCGACCCGCCTGATCGACGAAGGCGACGTGCTCGATCTCGGCGACCGCGTGCTGCAGGTGCTGCACACGCCCGGGCACTCGCCGGGCGGCATCAGCCTGTGGGAAGCGGCGACACAGACGCTGTTTTCTGGCGACATCGTCTACGACGGTCCGCTGGTCGAGGACGCCTATCATTCCAACCTCGACGACTATGCCGCCAGCCTCGCGCGCCTGCTCGAGCTACCGGTGCGCACCGTGCATGGTGGGCATTTCGCGAGCTTTTCCGGGGAGCGTTTGCGGGAAATGATCGTCGCCTGGTTCAGAAACCACGATCGATAGGCCAAAACCGGGACTCTGGCCAGCGCCGCAGGCGGAGGCCAGAGCGTCGGGGAACCGGCTCAGCGACGTTGCCGCGCGGCGAGGCGCCGGCGTTGCTCGTCGTTTTCCACCGGGATGGGTTGCATGCGCGGGGGCTCGATCAGGCCAAGGGCGACACCGAGTTGCCACGCCAGGTTTTGCAGCCAGAGTTTCATGACAGGCCCCTTGTCCAAGGGAAGGAGAATCGGGCGACCTGACAAGTCAGGTCGCCCTAGGAAAGAGTAGACCGGCGTCCCACTCTCCGCACGTTCCACTCCGTCCTTGGAAACAACTTTACTGCGGGAAACCGGCCCCGGACCCTGACCTGAATCAAGCCAACGCCGATTCCCGCCCTTGCAGGAGACCGATCCAGGCCTTCAGGTTGGCGCCGACCATGCCCTTGCGCCAGACCAGCCAGGTACTCGCCCGGGCGAACGGTTCGGCCAGCGCATGCACCGCCACCGACTCCCGCCCCGGCAGGCTTTGCAGCATCGACACCGGCATCAGCGCCACCCCGCCGCCGGCCACCACGCAGGCCAGCATGCTGTGGTAGGACTCGATCTCCATCACCCGGCCCATGCTCACCCGCGCGCTGGCGAACCAGGACTCCAGCAGCAGGCGATAGGAGCAGCGCGGGCGGAAGGCGATCACCGCGCTGCCGGCCACGTCCTCGGGACCGCGCACCGGCGGGTGGCCATTCTCGGTGACCAGCACCATGCGCTCCTCGAACATCGGCAGGCCCTCCAGGCCGTCGAAGTCCAGCGGGCCGTCCACCAGCACGGCATCCAGGCGCCCGCCCAGCAGCGACTCGACCAGCTCGCCGCTGGGCGCGGTCTGCAATTGCAGGTTCACCGCCGGATAGCGCCGGTGGTATTCCGCCAGGCGCGGCGGCAGATGGATCGCCGCGGTGCTGTACATCGAGCCGAGGGCGAAATCGCCCACCGGTTCGCCCCCCTGCACCGCCGCGCGCGCCTCCTCCTGCAGGGCGAACAGCCGCGCGGCGTAGTCCAGCAGGACCTTGCCGGCCGGCGACAGTTGCAGGCGCTGGCGTTCGCGGAGGAACAGGTCGACGCCAAGCTGTTCCTCCAGTTGCCGCAGGCGCGTCGACAGGTTCGACGGCACCCGGTGCAGGCGCTCGGCGGCGCGGGCGATGGAGCCTTCCTCGGCGACCGCCTGGAAGATCCTCAACTGGCCGAACTCCACGATTAATTCTCCAAAACAGAACAAGTAATTCACGATTATTCATTTTTACAGAATTGCCGCAAGGCCTAACCTGCTGCCATTCATCCCCCGGCAGGAATCCGCACATGTCCCGTGATTTTCTTCGTTCGCCGCTGGTCGGCCTGCTCGCCTGCCTGCTGGCGCTGGTGGTCGCCATGGGGGTCGGGCGCTTCTCCCTGACCCCGCAACTGCCGCACCTGATCCGCGAAGGCCAGCTCGACCTGACCGGCGCCGGCCTGCTGGCCGCCGCCAACTACCTCGGCTACCTGGTCGGCGCGCTGGACGCGCTGTTCGCCCGCGAAGCGCGGCAGGCGCGCTTGCGCCTGCTGGTCGGGCTATGGGCCTGCTTCGGCCTGACCCTGGCCTCGGTCTGGGCCGAGGGCTTCTGGCCGCACGCGCTGCTGCGCTTCGGTCTTGGCGTGGCCAGCGCCTGGGTCCTGATCATGGTCACCGCCCTCAGCCAGCGCCTCGCCGCGGAAAGCGGTCGGGCCCGGCTGGGCGCGCTGGTGTTCGCCGGCCCCGGCATCGGGGTGATGGTCACCGGCCTGCTGGCGGCATTGGGCAACGCCCTGGGCCAGGACTCGGTGTTCATCTGGAAGCTCTTCGCCGACCTCGCGCTGGTCCTGATCCTCATGCTCCTGCCGCTGCTGCCGCGCCCGGCCGCACGCAGCGCCGGCCACGACGCGCCTGCAACGGCAAGCGAGAACGCCGGCCTCGGCCGCCTGACCTGGGCCTACGGACTGGTCGGCCTCGGCTACATCATCCCGGCCACCTTTCTCTCGCAGATGGCCGCGGCGCGTTTCCACGGGCAATGGCAGGCCGATCTGTTCTGGCCCTGCTTCGGCCTGGCCTCGGCCACCGGGGTAGTGCTGATCAGCCTGCGCCGGCAGCGCCCGGACGGGACCCGCCGCTGGCTGGTCGGCGCGCTCTGGCTACAGGCCCTCGGCGTGCTCGCCTGCCTGCTGCCGGGGATCGGCGGACTGGCCCTGGGGGTAGTGCTGACCGGCCTGCCGTTCCTCGCCGGCATGCAACTGGTGATGCAATACGCCCGCGAACTGGCGCCGCATACGCCGCAGCGCAACGCCGGCCAACTGACCACCGGTTTCGCCCTCGGCCAGTTGCTCGGCCCGCTGCTGGCGGCGCTCAGCACGCATTTCGCCGGCGGCCTGCAACCGGCGCTGGCGCTCGCCGGGCTCGGCCTGGTCTTCGCCGGCCTGCTGTTGCGCCGGCCGCACTCGCTCAGCGGCGCAGCAGGCGTCGCAGCCACTGCTCGCCGCTGACCAGGGTGATGCCGGCGAGGACCAGCGCCGCGCCGGCGACGAAGTTCAGGCTGAGCGGCTCGCCCAGCAGCAATACGCCGAAGGTGACGCCGAACAGGGGGGTCATGAAGGAGAAGATCGCCAGGTTGTTCGCCAGGTAGCGACGCAGCAGCCAGAACCAGCAGAAGTAGCTGGCGAACGACACCACCACGCCCTGGAACAGCACGCTGGCGGTGCTCACCGGGGTCCAGCGGACCTCGCCGAACTGGCCGCTGAAAAGAGCGATCAGCAATAGCCCGGCGCATGCCACGAACAATTGGTAGAACAGCGTCAGGCTTGGCGGTGCCTCGGACAGCCGGGTGCCGCGCACTGCCACCGTGGTCGCGCCCCAGGACATCCCGGCGAGCAGGCCGAAAGCGTCGCCGAGCAGCATCCGCCCATCCATTTCCGCCCACGACAGGCCTCCGCCGAAGGCCACCGCTATGCCGCCGAAGCACACCGCCACGCCCAGCCACTGCAAGGGCCGCAGGCGTTCGCTGGGAAGCAGGAAGTGCAGCCCGAGGGCAGAGAAGATCGGCGCGGTATAGAGGAACACCGACATGTGCGAAGCCGTGGTGTATTGCAGGCCGAGGGCGATGAACAGGAACTCCAGGGCGAACAGCGTGCCGGTCAGCAGGCCGGCGCCCAGGGTGCCCTGGCGCAAGCCCTCCCAGCCGCCGCGCCAGCACATCAGCAGGCCGACCAGGGTGGCGGCGATGCCGGAACGGATGGCCGCCTGCATCACCGGCGCGATGTCCGTCGCCGCCCACTTGATGGTCACCTGCTGGATGCCCCAGATCACGCAGAGCAACAGCATCGTCTGGAAGGCGAAGGCATCGGCGGACTTACGCATGGCGGACTCACAGGCAGGCATGGAAGGAAGCGGCCGCCAGCGGCGACCGTCGGGCAGCGCCATTATGGACAAGCCGGCGCGCCCGGTCGAAGCCTGGAAGCGACCTCCAGCGGGTCGTGGGCGGCGGTTCCGGCCTGCTTGCCTGGCCTGGGGGACGCTATCCGTCCTGCGAACCCGCCATCTGGCCGCGGCCGCTCACTTGCCGGTCTTGATCCTGCTCCAGGTCAGCGTGCGCAGCCGCTCCAGCTTCGGCGGCAGCATCTCCACCGAATACAGCCTGGCCTGCACTTCTTCCGGCGGGTAGACGTTCGGGTTGTCGCGCAACTCCGCCGAGATCAGGCCATCCGCCGCCTTGTTCGGGTTGGCGTAGGCCACGTAGTCGGAGATCGGCGCCACCACCTCCGGGCGCAGCAGGTAGTCGAGGAAGGCGTGCGCCTGCTCGACGTTCTTCGCGTCGCGCGGAATCGCCAGCACGTCGAACCAGGCCGCGGCGCCCTCCTTCGGAATGCGGTACTCGATGCGTATGCCGTTCTTCGCTTCCCTGGCCCGGTTGGCCGCCTGCATCGCTCCGCCGGACCAGGCGATGGCCACGCAGACGTTGCCGTTGGCCAGGTCGCTGACGAACTTCGAGGAACTGAAGTAGGTGATGTACGGGCGCAGCTTCGCCAGGTGCTCCTCGGCTCGGCGGTAGTCTTCCGGTTGGTGGCTGTTGGGCGACAGGCCGAGATAGTGCAGCACCTCGGGGATCACCTCGGTGGGCGAGTCGAGGAAGGCCACGCCGCACTGTTGCAGCTTCGCCAGGTTCTCCGGCTTGAACACCAGGTCCCAGGAGTCCAGCGGCGCATCGTCGCCGAGCACCGCGCGGACCTTGTCGAGGTTGTAGGCGATGCCGTTGGTGCCCCACATGTAGGGCATCACGTAGCGGTTGCCGGGGTCCTTGCCGGCAAGCACCTTGAGCAGGGCCGGGTTGAGGTTCTTCCAGTTCGGCAGCTTGCTCTTGTCCAGCGGCTGGAACACTTCGGCCTTCAGGTAGTTGGGCAGGAAGCTGTCGCTGGGCACCACCAGGTCGTAGCCGGAATGCCCGGACAGCAGCTTGGCCTCGAGCACCTCGTTGCTGTCGTAGACGTCGTACTTCGGCGCGATGCCGGTCTGCGCCTGGAAGTTCTTCAGGGTGTCCGGGGCGATGTAGTCGAACCAGTTGTAGATCCGTACTTCCGGCGCGGCCTGGACCAGCCCGGCGGAAACGGCCAGCGCGAGGCCGGCCAGCAGCTTGCGAGTCGATTGCATGCTTCGCTCCTCAGCGGGCCGCGCCTTCGTAGCCCTGCAGCACGTTGACCGCGTTGATGCCGATGGCTTCCACCGCATAGCCGCCTTCCATGATGAACAGGGTCGGCAGGCCCAGCCGGGCGATGCGCTCGCCCATCCGCAGGTAGTCCGGCGAATCCAGCCTGAACTGGGAGATCGGGTCTTCCTTGTAGGTGTCCACGCCGAGGGAAATCACCAGGGCATCCGGGGCGTAGCCGGCGATCCGCACGCAGGCGTCGTCGAGCGCCGCCGACCAGAGGTCCCAGCCGCTGCCATGGGCCAGCGGATAGTTGTGGTTGCAGCCCTCGCCGGCGCCTTCACCGCGCTCGTCGGCGTAGCCGAGGAAGTACGGGTATTCGACCCGCGGATCGCCATGGATCGAGGCGAACAGCACGTCGTCGCGGCGGTAGAAGATATCCTGCGTGCCGTTGCCATGGTGATAGTCGACATCAAGGATCGCCACGCGCCGGGCGCCCTGGTCGAGGAACGCCTGGGTGGCGATGGCGGCATTGTTGAGGAAGCAGTAGCCGCCCATGAAGTCGCCACCGGCGTGATGGCCCGGCGGACGGCAGAGAGCGAAGGCGCTGCGGGCGCCCTGGCGCATATGCTCCTGGGCGGTCAGCGCGACCTGGGCGGAGCTGTAGATGGCCTGCCAGGTGCCGGCGGTGATCGGCGCCTCGGTGTCGAAGCTGTAGTAGCCCAGCTCGCCCATCAGCGCCGTGGGGATCGGCCCGTCGCGGCGCAGGCGGCGGCCGGGGAAGGTGGTGGACACCAGGTCGCCGCTGTGGCCTTCGGCGGTCCAGCGGGCCCAGGCGCCCTGGAGGAAGTCCAGGTAGGCGGCGTCGTGGATGCGCAGCAGCGGCTCGCGGCCGAAATCCTTCGGCGCGATCACCTCGCCAAGGTTCTGCGACTTCACCCGGGCCAGCACGGTGTCGGCCCGGCTGGGCATTTCGAAACAGGGTTGCAGCTTGCCGTCGACCAGTTCCGACTGGCCGAAGTGCAGACGATGATCGTCGCTGTAGACGCTCAGCATGGAGAGACCTCGCAGGTTTCTTGTTCTTGGTGGAGGGATTCTGCCCAGCGCGCGGTCGCGGCAAAACGGCGGCGGCGGCCAAAAAGGGATCGATATGGCCAGAATCCATGTCCCTTTAGCGCCGCCTGGCGATTATCGACGCGGGGAATTACTCGGCGCCCGCACCGGTCCATACTGCTTGAGCCAGTCAGGATCGAAAGGGGGATTCGATGAGGCGCGCCAGCCTGCATATGTTGCTCTGCCAGTTCGCCATGGCCCTGGGCCTGCTCCTGAGCCTGGGCAGCGAGGCCTGGGCCGCCAGGCCGGCTCCGCAGGCGGCCGTCGACCTGGAAGCGCCGGCCGCCCTGGCCGAGGACGCCAGCCTCGACCAGCTCAACGCGCAACTCGACCTGATCCGCCAGCGCGTCACCGCCGACGCCAGCGACGACCTCCTCGCCGAGTTGCGCCAGAGCGCGCTGCAAGTCCAGCGCCAGGCCGACGCCCTGCTCGCGCTGCGGGTGGCCGACATCGAGCGGCTCGACGATCAGTTGAAAGTGATCGGCCCGCCGCAGCCCGACGAGGCGGAAAGCCTCGCCGCCCAGCGCCAGGCCCTGACCCGGCAGAAGAACGCCCTGCTCGATGACGAACGCCAGGCCACCCAGCTCGGCCAGTCGTCCCGCGACCTGGCGGCACAGATCGTCAACCTGCGCCGCAGCCTGTTCAACTCGCAGATCAGCAGCCGCGCGGCGACACCGTTCAGCCCGAGCTTCTGGTCGACCCTGATCCGTCCCACCGACGACGACCTGCGCCGGCTGGACAAGCTGAAGGCGGAGGCCCTGGTCGCCTTCGACAGCGCCATCGCGCCCGGACACCGCTGGGCCTTCGCCGGAACCCTGCTGGCCACCGTGCTGGTCTGGAGCTTCGGCCGCCGCCTGCTGGAGCGCATGCTTACCTGGGCGATGATCCGCTGGCTGCCGGAAGGCCGCCTGCGGCGCAGCGCCCTGGCCCTGGCGGTCGGGCTGGCGACCATCCTGACCATCGTCGGCGCGGTGTCGCTGATGCGCTGGGGCCTGGAAAGCAACGCCAGCCTGAGCCCCGACATGGCCAGCCTGACCGATCAACTGGTGAGCCTGGCGACCTTCTGCGCCTTCATCGCCGGCCTCGGCCGCGCTCTGCTGATGCTGCCGCGACCATCCTGGCGGCTGCCGGCGATCCCGGACAGGATCGCCAGCGCCCTCGGCCCGTTCCCGGCGATCCTCGCAGTGGCGCTGATGCTGGTGGCCACCGAGGAACGGATCAACAGCGTCACCGGCACCAGCCTGGCCCTGACCGTCGCCCTCAACGGCCTGACCGCGCTGGTCACCGCGCTGATCTTCGCCGCCGCCCTGCTGCGCTACCACCATGTGCGGCGCAAGCACGACCTGGAGCGGCCAGGCGGGATCGCCGGGCTGATCCCCTTCGTCGCCTCGGTATGGATCGCGGCGATCCTCCTCGCCCTGTTCACCGGCTACCTGTCGCTGGCCTACTTCCTCACCGGCAAGCTGCTGTGGATCAGCGTGATCGCGGCCACCACCTACCTGCTGATCGCTTTCTTCGGCGACATCTGCGAAACCCTGCTCTCGCCCAAGCACCCCAGCGGCCTGGCGCTGGCCAATGCGCTCGGCCTGTCGCCGCGCCACCAGGCCCAGGCCAGCACGGTGCTGGCCGGGGTCGGCCGCACCCTGCTGCTGCTCACCGCGCTGCTGCTGGCCTTCCTTCCGGTCGGCTCGAGCCCCAGCGAACTGCTGCAGGGCTTCGCCCAACTGGGCGAAAGCAGCAAGACCCTGGGCAACCTGAACATCGTCCCGCAGGACATCCTGGTCGCCCTGCTGCTGTTCGTCGGCGGCCTGTTCGCCCTGCGCATCGTCAAGCGCTGGCTGAGCGAGCGGTTGCTGCCGGAAACCAACATGGACGCCGGCATGCGCGCCTCGCTGGTGACCCTGGTCGGCTACCTCGGCTTCGTGCTCCTGGCGATGCTGGTGATGTCCACCCTGCGCATCAACCTGACCAGCCTGACCTGGGTGGTCAGCGCCCTCTCGGTAGGCATCGGCTTCGGCCTGCAGGCCATCGTGCAGAACTTCATTTCCGGCCTGATCCTGCTGACCGAGCGGCCGGTGAAAGTCGGCGACTGGGTCAGCCTGGGCGGGGTCGAGGGCGATATCCGGCGGATCAACGTGCGCGCCACCGAGATCCAGATGGGCGACCGCTCCACGGTGATCGTGCCGAACTCGCAGTTCATCTCCCAGACCGTGCGCAACGTGACCATGGGCAATGCCCTCGGGGTGGTCGGGGTGAACCTGACCCTGCCGCTGGACACCGACGCGATGAAGGTCCGCGAACTGCTCTTGCAGGCCTTCGCCGAACACCCGGCGATCCTCGACGCACCGGCGCCCTCGGTGACGTTCAAGGATCTCGCCAGCAACGGCCTGGTGCTCAACGCCAGCGGCTTCGTCAACAGCCCGCGTTCGGTGGCCGGCGCGCGCAGCGACCTGCTCTTCACCATCCTCGACCGCTTGCGCAGCGAAGGCATCGCGCTGTCCTCGCCACAGAGCCTGCTGATGATCCAGGATGGCGGCCCGGCCAGCGCCGCGCCTGCGCCCGCGACGCCCGATTGAAGCGAAGGGGCGGACTGTCCGTCACGCAACGGGTAGAATCCGCCCCTTTTTCAACGCCGAACCGTCATGAATCGCGAAGCCCTCGATACCCTCCTCCAGCACCTGCTCGCCGCGCTGTCCCCGGCGCCGGCGGAGACCCGCCGTCTGTTCCATGGTCGCGGCCGCTGCTGGCCGGGCCTGGAACAATTGACCGCGGACTGGCTGCAGGGCGTCCTGCTGGTGACTCTGTTCAAGGAGCCGCAGCCGGAGGAACTGGAGGCCTTGCGTCGGACCCTGGGGCAACTGACCACGGCGCCGGCCTGGGCTGCGAGCCAGGGCCGGCACCTGGTCCTGCAGCACCGCTACCGCCCAGACAGCGCCTGCGAATGGCTGTCGGGCGAGCCGCTGGAAACCTGGGACATCGTGGAAAACGGACTGCGCTTCCGCCTCGACCTGGGACGCAACCAGAACACCGGGCTATTCCTCGACATGCGCCTGGGCCGCCGCTGGGTGCAGGAGCAGGCCGCCGGCCGCCGCGTGCTCAACCTGTTCGCCTACACCTGCGGCTTCTCGGTGGCAGCCATTGCCGGCGGCGCCAGCCAGGTGGTCAACCTGGACATGGCCCGCGGCCCGCTCAACCGCGGCCGCGACAATCACCGTCTGAACGGCCACGACCTCGGCCGGGTGAGCTTCCTCGGCCACGAACTGTTCAAGTCCTGGGGCAAGCTGCGCAAGCTCGGCCCGTACGACCTGGTGATCGTCGATCCGCCGAGCTTCCAGAAGGGCAGCTTCGTCCTGACCCAGGACTACCGCAGGATCCTCCGCCGCCTGCCGGAACTGCTGGTGCCCGGCGGCACCCTGCTGGCCTGTATCAACGACCCGGCCATCGGCCCCGACTTCCTCCTCGAGGAAACCGCCCGCGAGGCGCCGTCGCTGCACTTCGTCGAACGCCTGGAGAATCCGCCGGAGTTCCCCGATGTCGACCCCGCGGCGGGCCTCAAGGCGCTGCTGTTCCGCAACGCAGGCTGATCGACGCGCGGGCGGCGTGTCGCTAGGCTGTCGGCATGGACATGCCCGATGGCTTCATTCCCCTGCCGCCACGCGTCGAACCGCAGGCGGCCTTTCGCCCCCTGCTCGACGACCTGCGCCGAACCCTGGCCCGGCCTCCGTTCGAGCGGGCCGTGCACAGCGTCTACCTGTACGGCAGCGTCGCCCGCGGCGAGGCCATCACGGGGCGCTCCGACCTCGACCTGACCCTGGTCCTGCGCGACCCGCCCAGCCCCGAACTGGCCGCGCAACTGGAAACCGCGCGCCTGGCATTGCAGGCGCGCCACCCGGAAGTCAGCAAGATCGATTTCGATATCGGCCACCTGGACCAGGCCCGCGATCCGACCAACCGCGATAGCTGGGGCTATTGGCTCAAGCACCGCTGCCGCTGCCTGTGGGGCGAAGACCTGGCCAGCGCCCTGCCGCCCTTGCGTCCGGCGAAAGCCATCGCCCTGGCCCTCAACGGCGACTATGCGCAGGTGCTGGAAGACTATGCGCGACGCCTGGACAGCGCGTCCTCGGAGGAGAAGCGCCGCCGCCTGCAACGGGAAGCGGCGAAGAAGCTGATCCGCTCCAGCGACATCCTTCGCGGGGAGACGGAAAGCGTCTGGCCGGAGACCCTGGAGCATTACCTGGCGCTGTTTCGCGCGCGGCACCCCGGACAGGCGCCGGCCCTGGAATATTTCAAGGCCGTGCTGGACGGCCAGGTCACCGACCCGGCGGTGTTCATCGAGCGCCTGCGCGCATTCAGCGCCTGGATGCAGCGCCAGGCGTAGCCCGCCGAGACGGTCGTCCTCAGCGTCGGGCCAACAGGGCCGTGGCGCCCTGGGCCTTGCGCGTGTACCAGAGCACCCGGCTGACGCCACGGGTGATCGCCACGTAGGCCAGGCGCAGGCTTTCGTCCTCCATGGCCTGGTCGTAACTGTTGCGGAAGAAGCCCGATGCCGCGTACAGCGCGTTGCGCAACGGATGCTTCTCGCCCGGCAGGCAGTCGTCGACGACGATCGCCACTTCGGCCTGGAGGCCCTTGGCGCGATGGATGGTCATGCCCTTCACCGGCAGCGCGCGATCCAACTCCGCCTGGATCGCCTGCAACGGCTCGTTGCGCCGGCTCAGCAACAGCACCGCGGTGCGCTCGCTGCTTTCGCGAGCGGCGGCGTGCTCGCACTGGGCGCGGATTTCCGCCAGCAGCTTCGGCAGTTGCGCACGCAGGTCGAAACGCTGCACCAGCTTCACGCCATGGTCGCCCGGCTGGATCGGGCGGAACGCGCGGCAGGTCTTGTCCTGCTTGAAACGCACCCCGGCCAGCACCTTCTCGCCGTCGCGAATGATCGGTTCGACGGAGCGGTAGTTGGTTTCCAGCACCAGCAGCGCGCTCTTGCGTCCCCGCCCACGCGAGGGGAAGTGCCGGTCGAAGTCGATGAACAGCTCCGGCGAACTGCCGCGCCAGCCGTAGATCGACTGCCAGTCGTCGCCGATGGCCATCAGGCTCGGCGCGGTGCCCTGGGTTGCCAGGCGACGGTGCAACGCCTGTAGCCAGAGGACGATCTGCGGCGAGACATCCTGGAACTCGTCGATCAGCAGATGGGTGAACGGCGCCAATGCCGTTTCCGCCAGAGCCCCGCCGGCCATCCGCTCGCCGAGCTGCTGGAACGCGGCGTCGAAGGTCATCAGGCCCTCCTCGCGCAACAGTGCCTGGAACCTCGCCCAGAACAGTGCCATGGCTTCGACGAAGATCTTCTCGCGCAACCCGCATTCCAGCTTGCCGCTGTCCAGGCGTTCGACGCGCAGGCCCAGGCTCTCGGCGAACCCGGCCTGGGCATGGAAGGCTTCGTACAGCGGCAGCGCCTGGAACTCGCCGGCCAGCTTGAACGGCTCCAGCGGCGCCTTCGGCTGCCGCCGCGCGCCCTCTTCCGGCTCCGCCGGCGGCGGCAGTTCCAGCAGTTTGTGGGTCTTGGCGCGGAACGCCGGGCTTGCCGCGTAGCACTGCTGGTAGGCCTGCTTCAGCAGGCGCTGCTGGGCCGGACGCAGGCGTCCGGCGGCAAGGGGGTTGTCCGGCTCGGCGGCGGGGTCGCGGTCGTCCAGTTGTTCGAACCAGCGCGGATTGCCGAGCACCTCGCGGGCCAGGCTGCCGAGCGCCGAATGGAAAGTGCGCACGCACTGCCGCGCCTGGGCCGCGTCGAACGGGTATTGCCAATGGGCGAGCACGCGCAGCAATTGTTCGCGCAACTGCGCGCAGGAGGCGTTGGTGAAGGAAATCACCGTCAGCCGCTGCGGCTCGACGCCCAGGTGGCAGAGCATGAACACCACCCGCAGGACCAGGGTGGTCGACTTGCCCGAGCCGGCACCGGCAAAGATCCGCGCCAGCGGCTGGCGGCAGAGGATCATCGCCCACTGTTCCTCGGACGGCGGGCTGACCACGCCGAGCGTCGCGGCCTGCGCCACCTGCTCGCGCATGGCGCGCTCCTGGGATTCGTCGACCTTCAGTGCGGCAGCCGGATAGATTCCCTGCGGCGCGCGCCGCGAGGCGGCAGCGGGCTTGCGCGGAGTCCCCCGAACGGCGCCCTTCGCAGGCTTGCCGGCGGCCTTGCCCGGGACCTTCGCGGCGTTCTTCCGGGAGCGGGCCTTGGCCGGCTGCAACAAGGCTTCGCGGGCCTCGCGCTCGGCCTGCAGGTAGGCGGTGGTACGCGGGAAACAACGCGCCAGGGCGCTGGAAAGCATCGACTTGTAGCGCCGTACGGCAGACAGCATCGGGGACCGGTCCAGACAAAGCATGTGGCTGAATCATAAGTGTTTTCCGCCCTCGGCCGACAGTCGGACGCGGACCGCCCATCGCGCCAGGGCAACCCTTGCGCGACCGCGCCGGTCTACCCTTCGGGCCGTGCCGGCCTGCCAACTCAGCGAAAACAAGGAGCCTACCCATGAGCGATTGGGCAATCACCTACAGCAAGGACGAAGCCACCGAGCGTCAAGTCCTGCCGTTCCCCCACAAGCCGAGCCCCGAAGAGGTCGCCGAGCACCTGCTGGAATGGGCCGAGGCCAACCTCAAGCCGGGCCACTACAGCACCGGCAAGCTGGAAAGCGACGAGCCGGCGGAACTGCTGCTGCGCCGCTTCGGCATCGTCGTCACCGGCATCGCCGAAGCCTGATCCCTCCCGCGACCGGCAGGCGCCGGTCGCTTCCGCCGATACACGCCTGCTCCGCCAAGCCTACGCACGCGCCAGCCGCGTACCTGGGGCCGCTGGACCAAGCGACGGTTTTGCTCCGGCCACACGGCACCTCAGCGCTCGCCAAGGGCGGCGAGATAGGCGCAGAGCATATCGGCCAGGGCCTCGGCGTAACGCTCGATCTCCGCCTCGCTGCGTGGCTGTTCGGAGAACTGCTTGCCGACCGCGCCGAGGGTGGTGGTGAGCAATTCGCCGGCCAGGCCGCGCTCGGCCTCGGCGACCTCCGGCAAGGCCTCCCGGAGAAACGCCTGGAACACCCGCGCGCCCTCCGCCTTCACCTCCCGCGCCTCGTCGGCGTCGCGATACAGCGGCGCCGCGTCGCTCAGCGCCACGCGTATCGCCGCCTCTTCGCACTCCGAGCGCACGAATGCCAGCACCAGCCGGCGCAAGCGCTCCAGCGGCGGCCGGGCGGTGTCCTCGAGGATCTCGCCGAGCAGACGCGTGGTGCGCCGCCACTCGTCGCTTTGCAGGCGGAAGAGGATCGCCGCCTTGTTCGGGAAATACTGGTACAGCGAACCGATGCTCACCCCGGCGCGCTCCGCCACCCGCGCGGTGGTGAAACGTTGCGCGCCTTCGCTGGCCAGAACCTGAACAGCCGCCTCCAGGATGCTCGCCACCAACTCGCTGGAACGGGCCTGCTGCGGCTGCTTGCGCGAGGAAATACGCGGGTTTCGCTTGTCGCTCATGGAAGGCTCCGGAATGCGAATGGCGGAATGCGATGAATCCGTCGCATTCTAGGTCCACGCACTTACGCGCTCAAACATTCCCGGAGCCATCCATGAATACCCTCACCAACGCCCCGCTCGCCGATCTCCTGCAACGCCTGTTCGCCGAAGCCGAAGCCAGCGCACCGGGCGACAGTCCCGCCCTCGCCGACCTCTCGGAGGCCGAGCTGAAGCGCCTCATGGGCAGCAAGACCGAATACCGCGAGTTCTACGGTCGCCTGAAGGACCTGGCGCTGCCCGTCTCCCGCGAAACCGGCAGCCTGCTCTACATGCTGGCGCGCAGCAGCTCGGCGCGCAGCATCGTCGAGTTCGGCACGTCCTTCGGTCTGTCCACCCTGCACCTCGCCGCAGCGCTGCGGGACAACGGCGGTGGCCGCATGATCGGCAGCGAGTTCGAACCCTCCAAGGCCGAGCGGGCACGGCGCAACCTGGCCGCCGGGGGGCTGCTCGACCTGGTGGAACTGCGCGAGGGCGATGCCCTGCAAACCCTCGCCAAGGACCTGCCGGACAGCATCGACCTGGTCCTGCTGGACGGCGCCAAGGCGCTCTACCCGGAGGTCCTCGCCCTGCTGGAAAGCCGCCTGCGCCCCGGCGCGCTGGTGATCGCCGACAACGCCGAGCATAGTCCCGAGTACCTGGCCCATGTCCGCTCGCCGGCCAACGGCTACCTGTCGACGCCCTTCGCCGAGGATGTCGAGCTGTCCATGCGCCTGGGCTGAAGCCTAGCGACTGACGGCGTCTCGCGGGTTTGCTAGGGTCTGGCCCATGTCCCCCGGACAGCTCGAAGGAAACCCGCATGACCCGTGACCGACTCACCGAGCGCTACCGCGCCTACATCGACTGCCTGAACCGCCAGGACTGGACGCGCCTGGGCGATTTCGTCCATGACCGGGTGCGCTACAACGACGTGCAGATCGGACTCGACGGCTACCTGCGGATGCTCGAAGGCGATTTCCTGGCAATCCCCGACCTGCGCTTCGAGATCGAACGCCTGCTCGTCGATCCGCCGGGCGTCGCCTGCCGTCTGCACTTCGACTGCACGCCCGGCGGCCGGCTGTTCGGCATCCCGGTCAACGGCCAGCGGGTACGCTTCGCCGAGAACGTCTTCTACGAATTCGAAGACGAGCGCATCGCCGGCGTCTGGTCGGTGATCGACAAGGCGGCGGTCGCCGCGCAGGTACAGGTGGCGTCGCCGTCGTCCTGAGGCGCCAGGGCACTGCGGGCCGACCATCTACCAGGTATCCACGAACGGCCGCTTGCGCCCCGTCCTCGGCGCCGGTTCTCCGGCGACGGCCAGGCCGCGCAGGAGCCAGTCGCGGGTCTCCGCCGGGTCGATCACCGCGTCGATCTCCAGGTAGCTGGCCATGTTCAGCGCCTTGCCGTTGCGGTAGGCCTTGTCCACCATGCCGCGGAACAGCGCCTCGCGCCGCTGGGGGTCTTCCTCGGCCGCCAGCTCCTTGGCGAAGCCCAGCCGCACCGCGCCTTCCAGGCCCATGGCGCCGAACTCGCCGCTGGGCCAGGCGACGGTGAACAGCGGCGAATGGAAGCTGCCCGCCGCCATGGCCTGGGCTCCCAGTCCGTAGCCCTTGCGCAGGACCACGGTGAAGAACGGCACCGTCAGGCTGGCGGCGCTGACGAACATCCGCGAGACGTGGCGCACCGTGGCCTGTTTTTCCGCCTCCGGGCCGACCATGAAGCCAGGGGTGTCGCAGAGCGAGACGATCGGGATGTCGAAGGCGTCGCACAACTGCATGAAGCGCGCGGCCTTGTCGCCGGCCGCGGCATCGATGGCGCCGCCGAGATGGCCAGGGTTGTTGGCGATCAGGCCGAACGCCCGGCCCTCGATGCGCAGCAGCGCGGTGACCAGGCCGGGAGCGAACTGGCGCCGCAGTTCCAGCACGCTGTCCCGGTCGGCCAGGACCTCGATCGCCTGGCGGATGTCGTAGGCACGCAGGCGGTTCTCCGGCACCAGGTGGCGCAACTCGCGCTGGTCGGCGCAACTCCAGTCGGGCAACAGGCCCTGGAAATAGCCGAGGTAGCGCCTGGCCACCGCGACCGCTTCGGCCTCGTCCTCCACCAGTACGTCGATCACTCCGTTGGGCCCCTGCACGCCCGTCGGACCGACCTCCTCGGCGGCGAAACGGCCCAGGCCGCCGCCCTCGATCATCGCCGGGCCGGCCATGCCGATGGTGGCGTCGCGGGTGGCGATGATCACATCGCAGCAGCCCAGCAACGCGGCATTGCCGGCGAAGCAGCGACCGGAGACCACTCCCACCAGCGGCACCAGCCCAGAGAGCCGGGCCATGCCGACGAAGGTATGGCAATCGAGACCGGCGACGCCGACGAAATCGGTATCGCCCGGGCGCCCGCCGCCACCCTCGGCGAACAGCACCAGCGGCAAGCGCCACTGTTCGGCCAGGCCGAGCAGGCGGTCGGTCTTCTTGTGGTTCATCACCCCCTGGGTGCCGGCGAACACCGTGTAGTCGTAGGCCAGCACCAGGCAACGTGCGGCCTGCGCGCCGAAGCTGGCGGCCCCCACCGTACCGGTGCCGGCGACCAGGCCATCGGCGGGGCTCAGCTCCAGCAACTCCTCGGCGGAGCGCCGGCGACGCTGGGCGGCCAGGGCGAAACCGCCATATTCGCTGAAGCTGCCCTCGTCCAGCAGGTCGAGCACGTTCTCCCGCGCGGTACGCTGTCCGGTCTTGCGCCGCCTGGCCAGCGCCTGCGGACGACGCTCGTCGCCCAGCGCTGCCTGGCGCTCGAGTACCTCGGCGAGATCGGCGCGGATATGCGCCAGGTCCAGCGCCTGTTCGGTCGGTGCCTGCTCGTCGTCATCCTCCGTCGGTTCGAGGAACAGCAGCGTCGCGCCCTCCTCCAGAGGCTCCCCGAGGCTCGCCGCGAGCCGCCGGACGATACCGCCGCCGGGTGCCTTGACCTCGAACTCCATCTTCATCGCTTCCAGGATCGCGACCCGCTGGCCGGCACGCACCCGTTCGCCCTCGGCCACTTCCAGGGCCACCAGCACCCCGCTGCTCGGCGCAGGCAGCGGCAGGCTGCCGAGTGGCGCCTCGACCCGCGCAGGCGCTGCGTCCTCGGCGAGCGGGCACTCGGCGCGGAGCCGCGGATGGCTCGCCGGGATAGGCGCCAGCAGTGTCTCCAGGTGGCTTTCGACGAAGCGGGTGTCGACCCGGTTGGCCTGTACCGCCGGATGCAGCAGAAGGTTGCGCAGCAGATCCAGGTTGCTCGCCACGCCCTCCAGGCAGAATTCGCAGAGCGCCCGGTAGGCCCGGCGCAACGCGGCGGGATAATCCGCACCGCGCACGACGAGCTTGGCCAGCAGCGAATCGTAGCTGGGGCTGACCCGATAGCCGGCATAGCCGTAGCCGTCCACCCGCAGGCCGGGACCGCTGGGCGGTTCGTAGGCGCCGATAGTGCCCACCGCCGGACGGGCGCTGCCGTCGGCCGCCAGGGTCTCCAGGTTGATCCGCAGTTGCACCGCGCAGCCGCCGATCGCCGGCGGTCGCTCCAGGCCGAGGGCGGCAAGCTCCATACCGGCGGCGAGACGCAACTGGGCGTGCAGCAGGTCGACCCCGGTGACTTCCTCGGTGACGGTATGCTCCACCTGGATGCGCGGATTGGCTTCCATGAAATAGAAGCGCCCGGGGCGCTCCTCGTCGACCAGGAACTCGAAGGTACCGATCCCCCGATAGCGCACCGCGCCGGCCATGCGCAGGGCGCAATCGATCAGCGCCTCGCGGGTGGCCTCCGGCAGGTCCGGGCTGGGGGCGATCTCCAGCAGTTTCTGCTGGCGCCGTTGCAGGCTGCAATCGCGCTCCCAGAGGTGGCTGACCGCACCGCTGCCGTCGCCGAGCACCTGTACCTCGATGTGCCGGGCCCGCGCCACCCGTTGCTCGACGTATAACTCGTCCCGGCCGAACGCCGCCTGCGCCTCGGCACGGCAGCGGCGGTAGGCATCGGCCAGTTGCGCGACCTCCTCCACTGCACGCATGCCACGTCCGCCGCCGCCGGCAAGAGCCTTGAGCATCACCGCGGCGCCATCGCCCAGCCCTTCCAGGAACGCTTCGGCCTCTTCGACGCTGACCGCGCGGTTGATCCCGGCCACCAGCGGCACCTCCAGGCGCTCGGCCAGGGCACGCGCGGCAGCCTTGTCGCCGAACAGGTCGAGCACTTCCGCTTGCGGCCCGACGAAGTGGATGCCCGCGCGCTGGCAGCGCCGGGCGAATTCGCCGTTCTCGGCGAGGAAACCGTAGCCCGGATGGATCGCCTCGCAGCCCTGCTCCAGGGCCAGCGCGACCAGCCGATCCATGTCGAGATAGGCCGCCACGCCACGGCCGGCCAGCGGCAGCGCGACATCGGCCTTGCGCACGTGCAGGGAAGCGGCATCGTCCTCGGCGAACACCGCCACCGAGCGGATACCCAGGTCGGCGCAGGCGCGAGCGATGCGAATGGCGATCTCGCCGCGGTTGGCGATCAGCAAGGCGTTGAAGGGAGCGGTCACGGCAGGTTCTCCGGGGAGCGGGTCAGGCGGCCGGCGAAAGGAGCTGGCCCGGCGGCGCGTTGGTCATCGTCGCAGGCATCTTAGGCAGCCGAAGGAAGCGGCAGAACTGAGGCTTATTCATCGCCATCCATGAAGCCTATGCATGGTTCTATCGGCGAGCATGCCTGCTAGGCTGGCGCCTTCCCCAGACAGGCGCGCGCAAACATGAATCAGCCACATGAATGGTCGCCCCTCAGCCGTTTCGATCTGAACCTGTTCCGGGTCTTCGAAGTGGTCTATCGAGAACGCAACCTGACCCGCGCGGCGGGCCTCCTGCATCTCAGCCAGTCGGCCGTCAGCCACGCCCTGGCGCGCCTGCGCGACCAGCTCGGCGACCCGCTGTTCGTCCGCCAGGGGCGCGGGGTTGCGCCGACGCCGCTGGCCGATCGACTGGCGCCGGGCATCCATGACGCCCTCGCCGGCCTGCACCGCAGCATGAATCGCTGCCAGACATTCGACCCTCGGCGCGACGCGCGGACCTTCCAGTTGAACATGCCGGAGCAACTGGAGCCGCTGGTGCTTCCGGCGATCCTCGACCACCTGCGCCAGGCCGCGCCGCGCATCGAGATACGCTGCAACAGCCTGCACTGGGCGGACCTGAAGGCGGAACTGGGCGCCGGACGCATCGACCTCGCCATCGAGATCGCCCGGCCCACCGACGCCGCCCTGCGCCGCCAGCACCTGCTCGACGACAGCCTGTGCGTGATGGCCGGGCCGGGCTTCGCCGGCGAACTGAGTGCGGAGGAGTACCTGGCGGCGGACCATGTCGCGGTGACCTCGCGGCGACGCGGCATCTGCATCGAAGACCTGGCCCTCGGCCACCTCGGCCTGACCCGCCAGGTGCGCCAGCGCTGCCAGCACTACCTGTCGGCGGCGTTGCTGGTGGCCCAGGGCGGCTACCTGCTGACCCTGACCCGAGGCTACGCCGAACTGATCAACCGCGGCCTGGGCAACCGCCTGCTGCCGATGCCGCTGGCCCTGCCAGCGGTGACTCTGAATCTCTACTGGTCGCGCCAGGCCGACGACGAAGCCGGCAGCCTCTGGCTGCGCGGCGAACTGGCGGAGCTGGCGACGCGCCTGCGCTGAGCGCAGGCGCTGCGACTAGGGCTTCGCCGCCTTGGCACGGGCCTTCTGCAGCCACTGCCCGGCCTTCGCCGAACACTCCGTGACATAGGTCGTATCGATCGCGCAGCGCTCCCCGGTGGCCTTGAGCAGGTAGGCGGCATCGGCTACCTCGTAGTCGGTGTGCCGGCGCGGCGTACCCTTCGCCTGGGATTCGCGTTCGTCCTCGCGGATGTCGCAGTACAGCGCATTGCTGCGGGCGAACAGTTCGAGGCACTCGGCATCCTTGCCCAGCAACGGGTTGGCGCTGTCCTCGGCGGACTTGGAGCAGCCGCCGAGCAGCAGGCAGGCGCAGGCGATCGTGGCAAGCGGGCTACGCATGTGTCCGTTTCCTTGGCCATGGAGAGAGCGCCATTAAAACAGCCCCGGCGCCTCGGCGCATCCGCGGCGTGCCCATGGTGCTACTCCGCATCCCCCTGCCCCAGCAGCGCCCGGTACTTCACCGCCGCCGCGGTCCGCGACGGCACGTCCAGCGCCCGCAGCAGCGACGACACATGGATGCGCACCGTGTAGTGGGAGATGTCCAGGGCGCGGCCGATCTCCTTGTTGCTCTTGCCTTGGGCCAGCAGGCGCAGGACATCCAGTTGGCGCTCGGTGAGCCCCTCCAGGCGCGGGCTGGGCTGCAGCGGCAGGAGGCCGGAGGGTTCGTAGCGCACCAGCACTTCCCCGGCGCGGATGGCCAGAATCGCCTGGCCGAGTTCCTCGGGCGCGATGCTCTTGCCGAGGAAGCCGTCGGCCCCTGCATTCATCACTTCGCCGATGAGCTGCGGGTCGTCGACCATCGAGACGACGATCAGGGTGGTGCGCGGAAACCGGCGGCGCAGGTCGGCGAGCATCTCGATGCGGGTCAGGCCGGGGAAACGCAGGTCGAGGATCAGCGAATCGGGCTGCTCGCCTTCGCCAGCCAGGCGCAGGACCCCGGCGAGATCGCCGGCCTCCTCGATCCTGGCCTCGGGCAGCAGGCGCTGGAGGATACTCAGCATGCCCTCGCGAAACAGCGGATGATCATCGGCGACGATGATGCGGCCAGTCATTCTTGTAGTCTCCAGGAGTCGCAGTTTCCGCCGCGCATGCTACCTTAGCCCGCTACCGCCGCGCCCACCCTTCGTCCGTCTTCGTGACGAAGGGGGCGAAACAGAGGAAAAGGCGCGCGGCGCTCCCATGCACACGGAGGTGCACATGAAGTTCGAGAAGAATACCGAGCTGGACCAGGCCAACCTGCGACTGATCGTGGCCACCTGCGCGATTCTCTACGTGGTGCTGATCGGCCTGCTGCCCGGCCTGAAGGTCGAGACCTACCTGCCGATCGTTGCCTACTACGGCCTGTTCCTGATCGCCTCCATACTGCTGCGCCAGGCCATCGTGCGCTGGCCGGGGCACTACCCGGCGCGGCGGATCTTCTGCATGCTGCACGACTACGCCGGCACCTCGTTCGGCCTGATCGTGGGCGGCGAGGCGGCGCTGCCGCTGTACGCGGTGATGGTCTGGATCAACCTGGGCAACGGCATGCGCTACGGCTCGCGCTACCTGGCCATCGCCACCGCCCTGGCGCTGCTCGCGCTACTGGTCATCTATCGCCTGACCCCGGCCTGGCAGGCTCAGCCGTTCATGGTGCTGATGCTGATGACCACCAGCACCGTCATTCCCTTCTACGCGCACCTCCTGCTGGAGCGCACGCGCAAGGCCACCGAGGAAGCGTTGCAGGCGAACCAGGAGAAATCGCGCCTGCTGGCCCAGGCCAGCCACGACCTGCGCCAGCCGATCCACTCCATCGGCCTGTTCACCGCCTGCCTGCGCGACGCCCGCCTGGGCGACGAGGAACGGCGCCTGGTGGACAACATCGACCGCTCGCTGCTCAACGTCTCGCAACTGTTCCGCTCCATCCTCGATCTCTACACCCTCGACAACGGCCGGCTCCAGCCCAAGCAGGAGAACGTCCACCTGGGCGAGTTGCTGCGCGACCTGGTCCGGCGCAACGCCGAGGCGGCGCGCTGGGCCGGGGTGGAGTTGCGCCTGCGCCCTTGCCGCCTGTGGACGCGAACCGATCCGGGGCTGCTGTCGACCATGCTGCAGAACCTGCTCTCCAATAGCCTCAAGTACGCCGCCGAGCGCCCGCTGCTGATCGGCGTGCGGCGGCGAGGCGACGGCCTGGCCGTAGCCATCTACGACCAGGGCCGGGGGATCGCGGAGGAACACCTGCCGCGGGTGTTCGAGGAGTTCTACCGGGTACGCGAGACGCGCGACCGCGACGTCGAGGGAATCGGCCTGGGGCTGTCCATCGTCCGCCGCCTGGGGCAGTTGACCGGGATCGAGGTGACGCTGCGCTCGCGGGTCGGACGCGGCACCGCGGTGACCCTGCACGGCCTGCCGGCGGTCGCCGCGCAAGCCCTGCCCCGCCGCGACGATCCCCTGCAGGCCGGCCTGCTCACCGGCTTGCGGGTGTGCCTGGTGGAAGATGATCGCAACGTCCTGCGCGCCACCTCGGCGTTGCTCGAACGCTGGGGCTGCACGGTCCAGGCGGAAACCGAGGCGGACGGCTGGCGAACCGATTGCGACATCCTGGTCGTCGACTACGACCTCGGCCCCCACGCCTCCGGCGTCGAGTGCATCGAGCGGGTACGGCGGCAACGCGGAGAGGCGATACCGGCGCTGGTGATCAGCGGCCACGACATCGAGCGTATCCAGGCCAGCGTCGAAGACACCGACATCGCCCTGCTCTCCAAGCCCGTGCGCCCCACGGAATTGCGCGCCACCCTGCGCGCCCTGCGCGAGCGCCCGGAGACCGCCAGCCACGCTTCCTGAGGCAAGGCAGGTCGAGGAGCGCAGGCCTACGGCGGGCCGTACTTCATGCCGGCGCAGCCGTGGGACAGCAGCAACTCGCCGTCGTCGGCCTCGAACTGGGTGATCCGCTTGCTCTTGTCGACGGTGACGGAAATGATGCAGCGATTGGGGTGGTTGACGGTATCCCAGTAGTTGGTGTTCACCATCACGTTGCCCTGCATCTCCGAGCTGGAGCCCACCACTTCATAGCGGGAATAGCTGGTGTCGGTGTACCACTGCATCACCACCTGCGAGCCGTCGGCGGTGCGCTCCATGTTCTGCGGCGTACCGAAGAAGGCTATCGCTTCCTCGGCGGAACGGCCCTTCCACTGGCTGCGGGCATAGACCTCGGGCAGCGTGTCCATCTGGATACAGCCGCCCAGGGAAAGCGACGCCAGTAACGGCGCGATGAATATCCGGCGCATGGGTTGACTCCGTGTCTAGGGGTTCTTCGGCGGGTTGCCAGGCAGCAGGTCGAAGGCTCGCAGGCCCGGCGCGGCGTCCTGCCCGGACGCTTGCGCGCGGTTCGCCTGCTCGCCCACGGCCATTCCGCGCGGTGCGGCGGCAGGCTTTCTCGACGCCGCCAGCGAACGCCCACCGGCAGAGAACGACTCGCGCGCCGGCTCGTCGCCGCTGCCGAAGCACCACCAATCGCTGGCCTCCGGGCCGGTGGCGAGTACGGATTGCCGAGTCATGGTTCCTTCCAAGTCGCGTGCGTCCTGCACAACCGGTTTCCGCGAAACGCGGGGATCAAGGGCGGGACTATAGCGTCGCGGCGAAGAAGGTCGAATAGCACAGAGGTACTATTTTCTCGGCTCGTCCGATCGGGAAGTCACCTGCGGTGAGTTCCGGTCGAAGCTGCGCCATTCCATCGACCAACTCTGCGCCCCGGAAAACGCTGGATGCGTTCCCCTGTTTTCTCGGTCTCCAACAGCACCCTCGCGACCGAACACTGCACGGCCATGGCTGGAAGACAAGTGAAACCAGCCACTTGCTTAAATACCTAAGGGAAAGAACATCCTACTGAAAATAAAGAAATTTCTTATACGCACTTATTTGGCGCAACGTTAACTTAACTAACTGCACAAACACGCCCTGACCGCGCATTAGAAGAAGTACCGGCCTCCAACGGAATCCAACTCCAACCTCGGGAGGTCCCCCTTCCCATGCAGTTAACCAATCCTCCAGGCAGAAACAGCGATGAACCCTCGTGAACATGGAAAACGATCGATCGATAACGAGACACGCAGTGCGCTCAAGCGCCAACGCCCAGCGGTCATCTGGCTGACCGGGTTGAGTGGCGCTGGAAAATCCACTATTGCGAATGCCCTGGAACTAGCGCTTTTCGAACAGAAGAAACATACGTTTCTCCTGGACGGCGACGATCTCCGCCTTGGCCTGTGCCGAAACCTTGGCTACAGCGACGAAGATCGCACCGAGAACATTCGAAGAATCGCGGAAGTGGCAAAGATCCTGCTGGAAGCCGGCCTTATCGTGATCGTGGCAACCATCTCGCCATTTTCGCGAGACAGGCGCCTCTCTCGGGAACTTATCGGCATCGAGCATTTCATCGAAGTCTTTGTCGACACGCCGCTCTCGGAATGCGAGAGAAGAGATCCCAAAGGCCTGTACAGGAAAGCACGCTCGGGCAAGATCGAAAACTTCACCGGGATCGACTCGATCTACGAAACGCCCGCACAGCCGGACATAACGATCGATACACTTTCAGAAGACCCCAACCTGGCGGTGAAGCGAATCATTTCCTACCTGGAGACGAACCAGCCAGCCTGACAAGATGATTAGGCCTGGAGGCACGAACCGTCCGCCGCACCACTTCCAGCTTGCGCTCAGGGACACCCCGTCTCGCTGCCGAACAGACGGGACAGGTTTCGCAAGGGTTTCGTGAAACGCCAGAAGCGACTGTCCAATATAGCCATCAAACGGGCGTGAGTATCATCGCGATCTACCTGCGTGCGCCGTAGCAAGTTGTCCGTTTCGGCGAGATTGCGCTGAGCGGAAACAAGTTCTTCGCGACACACCGACAATCGCCGAGAAAGTTCCCGCATGGCTCGTTCGTTCTGTTCGTCCCGAGCACCGGCCTCAAGCAAGCGATCTCTCAGTCCATCGTTCAGTTGCCTCTGTGCGGTACAGCTCATGGCCAGGTCAGCCACCTGCTCGCTGAACCGCGTCATGCTCTCGTTGTGGGACGAAGCCGATTGCCAGAGTTGCCTGTCCAGCTCCCCCACGTACTCCAGCAACGGCATCGCTCTGCTGAACTCCCGCTCCAGGCCCTTCCACCCTTCGATGTCGAACCGGTCCACGGCAAGCTGCTGCAGTGCCTCGTGCACCTCGAGCAGCGCCTGAAAGCTTCCCGCTGCGGCAGCCAACGCGCTCGCATCATGGGATGAATGACGCAATGCGACATCCAGGACATCACCGACGAAGCGGGCGCAAGCCGACTCGTCCACCGGCAAGGAAAGTCGATGGCCAATACGGCCCAGTTCCTGTCGCGGCAGAGCCAGCAATCGATCGTAGTCGACCACCACGGCCCCCTTGTGGAGCGCCCACTGCATCGAGCGACAGGAATGTTCGTACCAGAGCATCAGGCTCTTTTCCCGACTCAAGTGGTCACGGGCAGCAAGAGACTCCGCGACGCTAAGAGGATGGCGAGCCGCAATGACATAGTCGACCCATAGCCCCAATGCATCGAACGCGGCTTGCCAGATCGGCATCAGACGCGGCATACGCGGATCCTTGATACCCAGCAGCGCCTTGCCTGCCAGTAGCTCAGTCAAAAGCGCCACGGCCTGCTGGACGATCTCTTCGAATCGCTCGACGCCCAGCACCCGGCGACTGGACAACCCGACGTCGCCCGACGAAAACCCGCACAGGGCCAGGACTCTGTCATTGAAAGCCACCAGGCGGGCATCTTCCCAGTATCCCTTGGGGTTGTCCGGCCTGGGTGGGATCAGATTCTCGCCAAACTCGACCCCGAGCGCCTCGAGTCCGGCGGAAAGTACGCTCGTACCGGAGCGATGCATGCCGAGAATCACCACCACCCTGGGCGTCATGGATGAAACCTCCCTATTCATTCAGTGCTTCCTGATCTTTTGCCAAAGCGCCTTCGCCCCGAATGTGCGCAAGAAGAACACCCCCTTCGCGCATCGCTCCAGGAATCTTGAAAAACGGCCGTGCTTCTGGATATCCAGCCGGCAGCGCAATCCGTTTGCCAGTCGGTAGGACGCCCATTGCATGGACAGCCTGGCCGCCCCCAGGGCAGGCACCGGACTATCCGTGCAAACGCCGCATGGAGTCGAAACCGGCACGCGTTCCAGCAACTCCCGCAAACGCCGCTCGAAAAGAGACAAGGTGAATGCTTCGCGGATGCGGCGTGCGGAGTTCTGCCCCATCCGCCTCAGCATTTCCGGTTCGCGCATGAGGCTCTCGAGCCTAGCGGCGTAATCCCTGGCCTCTCGTTCGGCATCGCGCCGCGGAACAAGGAAGCCGCAGTGGGCAGGGACCAGTTCTGCGTGACCGCCGACATCGGCTGCGACTATGGCCATTCCGCACGCCATCGCCTCGTAGAGAACCAGTGCGATACCTTCGCCGGCCGATGGCAGGAAAAATATATCGGAGGCCTGGAACAACTCGCGCAACGCAGCCTCGTCCTGCCAGCCCAGCATCCGTACCCGCCCGGCCAAGCCATGGCGCCGGAGGTCGTTCCGCAGCTCCCCTGCCAGCTCGCCATCGCCCAGTACCAACGCGACGAAATCACTACCACGGCGCGCCAACTCGCCAAGGCTGGCGGCAAACAGCTCCGGTCGCTTCTGCGCGCAGAGCCGCCCCGCATAGGCGATCACTACGCACTGCGGAGCTATTCCCAGGCGCGCCCGGACCTTCGCGCGCGTCAGGCTGTCGGGTTTCCACGAGTCCACATCGGCGAACCAGTGCAACACCTCGACCTTGCTCGCCTCGACGCCACGGTCGAGCAGCCAGTGGCGCAGGTGCCCGGATACGACCCAGTGCCTGTCCAGCAAGGCAGTGCATCGAGCGGCTCTACCCGGATGGCCGCCATCGTCCCAGCCCTCCTCCATATGATTGAGGTCGACCACGGGCAAGCCCGGGTAGCGGGTCCGGACGTACCCCAGCACGTCATAGGCGAATGCAGAGTTGGAAAGCAGCATCAGGTCGGGTTGTCGACTGTCCACCAGATAAGCAAGGAAGCCGCAAGCTTTCTCGGCAGCCAGAAAGTCCGGGAGCACCCAGACATCCGCAGTGAGCGCGGTAAAACGATCCCGCCACCTATGCTCGGCCGCCAGGCTGGCGACTACCGTCAGCATCCAGCCCTCCCGGGCCAAGGCTCGAAGCATATCCAGATTGCAACGATCCGCTCCGCCTGGCTCAAGCCAGGGCGCCAGCAGCAACAGGCGCTTTCCCGGTGCCTTAGGCAAGCCCCCCGGCGCCAGCATGGCCGGCGAGCAAGGCTGCCTGCGCCCGTTCAGCCTTGCGCCAATACGACCCTCGGGCAACGACCTGCGACTGACGAAGAGGTCGCCGCGGCGCGTATCTTCGCGAAGTTCGACCCACGGCAGGGTCGGTCGGGACAGCAGGAACCAGATCGCCTCTTCCAGAGCAGTCGCCCTCAGGGCTGCCGGTGCTCGCGGCAAGTACAGTACCGCCATCCCCTCTACCGGCAGACAGTCACTGTCCACTCCTGGGCAATGAAGCCAGCGCCAGCGTTTCAGCGTCTGCGTCTCGAGAAATGCGGCGATTCGTTCGAGTTCCTCCACGCTGCAATCGCAGGCCGTGAGGATGGACAGCAACGGCACGGCATCGGCGACGGGACCTCGCGAAAGAACCTTCACCACGCCGTCCTGCCCACGGAAAACACCTTGGAGATTCCGCGGGTCCGCCTGAAGTTATCGATGAAAGCCGACCATTGCCGCTCGTGCAGCAGGTCGTCCAGCCAGTAGATGGCGCTCGCCCTCTCCAGCAGCCAGCCCGGGAGCTTCCGGCATCCACCGGCAATGACGAAAACCGTTGAGGACGCTGGCAGCTCATCGAATTGTCGACGCCATGCGTTCCAGTCCTCGGTGAGCGGTCTGTCGGCCACCACGGCTACCGCATCGGATATGACGGCGTTGTATTGGTCGGCGCGGGAGAGGTTGAGCAGAGGAGGATATGCCCAGCAGTCGTAATAGCCTTGCCGCTGCGCTCGAAGAAATGGACTCCCTCGATAGAAGCGAGGATGGCGAGTCCGCATACGCTTGTAAGAACTCAAGGCATGACGTTTGCCGGTCTCCAGTCTGGAGCCGACCTGGCGGTGATAGAACAACAGGGGTTCCCTGATCAGCCTGCCTCGCACCCCACATCCGACCAGGGCGATCCAGAAATCCCAATCCTCGAACTGTGCCTCCCTGGCTTCGTCGAAACCGCCTACCGCCAGCCAGTCATCGCGATGAAAGATCGCAGAGACACAGAACGGATTGAAGTAACGCAACAGTCCGGGATGAAAGCCGGCGGAACGATGCAGCCGATGCTCCTCTCCCACCACTTGGACCCAGCTGTACGCCAGGCGGACGCCAGAGTTTCCCTCCAGCAAGACCAGGCACTTTTCCAAATAGGTGGACGCCAGCCAGTCATCCGCATCCAGGCAGCAGATATAACGCCCCCTCGCCCGCGCCACACCGGCATTCCGCGCTGCGGATGGCCCACGATTGGGCTGGCGCAGGAGCGTCATGCCGGGCTCCTGGAGAGCCTCGAGGAGGTCCAGGGTCAAAGGGTCATCAGAACCATCGTCGACCAGAATGATCTCGAAGTCCTGGAAGCTCTGCCGGGCCAGGCTATCAAGCGCGCGCCTCAAATACCTCCCATGGTTGAAGCAGGGAATGACCACGCTCAGCAGGGGCTTCTGCGGATCCCACGGAGTGGCGTGTCCGGAAACCTGCCGGAGCGCCGAGGCCGAACCGATATCGAGGACAAGATGGACCAGGAGCCTTCCCTTCTCTCCCAGCCACGAACGAAAAGCAGGCGGTAGGGAAAATAGCAGACGTTGCAGAAAATGGGCCGACCTCACGCCCTTCACCTGGACACCGGTTCGGTTTCCATGGAGACCTCTTGCTCAGGCCGCACGCCCCCAGGCAGGTAGCCGGGTATCTTCCTGGCCGCATCCCTGAATGCGGCCCAGCCATGACGTCGCGTCAGCAACTCGCGGGCGCGTTTCACCCGTCTCGCCGTCTCCACGGGATTGCCCAGCGCACTCCTGATTGCCCTTGCGAACTCGCCGGCATCGGCGTCAGCGCCGACCAGATAGCCCGTTTCGGTATTCAGGAACTCAGCGATACCCCCGACGTCGGGGGCGACTATGGGCAGCCCTGCGGCAGTGGCTTCGAGCAGGATGTTCGGCAAGCCGTCATAGCGAGAGGTATACAGCAACATCGCATATCGCCCCTGCCGAGCCAGGGCCTGGAAGGAGTCGTAACGCCCATGAAGCCTGACATTCGGCAGGCGTCGCAGCTTCCTCTGGGTTTCTCCCCTGCAAGCAGGATCGACCTCGCCATGGACTTCGAACAGGTATTCGGGAAGCGCCAGGGCAATCTCGTAGAGCAGGCCCGGCCTTTTCTGCGGCGAGATACGGCTGGCCCAAAGAATCGTCGAGCCTGCGGTCGGAATCGCCTCTGCATGGTCGCTGGCGGGAAAGTAGAGCCCATGCATGAGCTCCGGCGGAATGCCGTCCCGCTCGTGAATCTGTTGGAGGAAGGTCCGGTTATCCGAAAGCAGGCCCGCCAGGTGCATCCAGGACCGTGGGAGGAACTCGCTGGCATAGCCGCAGCGAATCGCATTGCCGTCCAGGTCGTCGCAAAAGACGCTGGCGTAAATCCGCTTACCCTCGAACGTCAACGTCTTGCCATGCCGCTCGAGCAGTTCCCAGGCCAGTTGCGAGTTGATGATGTGGATACTCCTGGCAGGACATTGCAGCAAAAGGCGCAGCAGTACCAGCCGCCGGTCCTCCTCACCGAGCAGATTGCCCAGGCGTCCGAACTCCACCACCCGAACCTCCGCCGGAAGCCGGTTGAGCCAGGGAGACACCACATCCCGCGTGACCACTACCGTCACCTTCACGCCCATCTCGGCGCATAACCGTACATGATGCAGGATTCCCAGGTCAGCGCCACCGCGCTGCAAATGCGGGACGAGGAAGACCATATCCGGCGCATATTCGATGAAGTCCGCCAGACATCCCCGGTACAGTTGCGCCGGTCCGTTATCTATCGGAGCCTTCCAGGAAGTGAAAACGCGCAGCTTCGCCGCCGAGGGATACAGGGCAGGCTCGATCCGGGCCAACGCCTTCATTTCGTCGACTATCCATGGCGGCAGCGCCATCGGAGAGAGTGACGGTACGACGACTGCCTCCTTGAGCAACCAGCCCTTCAAACGGTCGCAGACCAGTATGAAGCGTTGTAGTTGGCGCTCGGAGAGCACCCGCCGCAACGATCCAAGAATAGGTGGATAGGCTGTGCGAGCGAAGCTGGCCGCACGAGCTTTCAGTCTGCCGTTCAGGCTCATCAGGAAAGTTCCACTTGGTAGAAGTGCTGGATGCTCGGCTCATCGATGCGGGGCTGCCGCGGCAGGCATGTGCCTCCCCGACCCCAGAGAAGCCGGCTAGTGATCGAAACACCGTCCATCGAAGAATCGTCCGGGGCGAACCACTGCGTTCAGCGCGCCCATGGCGGCCAGCATCGATGCTTCCTTGCGGCGATAGAACAGGCAGGTGCCGCTAGCCAGGGTGTGCTTCCGACCGGACGCAATCACCTCGAGATTCCAATGCCAATCTTCATAACCGAAGCCGGATTTCCCCACTCGGGTCTCCAGGTATGGAAGCTCCTGGAATACGGCTTTCTCGGCTACGGCAACGGAAACCCATGGGTGATGCTTGAAGCAACTTTCCACGGGATAGTCTTCGCTCAGTTGATCTACCGAACGCCCCAGCAAATGGCAGGCTCCATGGCTCACCGTGTACTCGGGATGGACCACGACGCCATTGCCCTTCTCGGATACCACCTGCAGGGCTTCGACCAACCAGTTCGCCGAGCAGTAGTCGTCGCCATCCAACACCCCCACCGTGGACGCATCCGCGCTATCGATCCCGGCGTTCCGGGAAAGCCCGAGATCGCCATGCTCGACCTGAAGGACCTTGTCGCCCTCGCGCAGGACCGGATGCTGCCTGACGATTCGCCGAGTCGTTTGCGAGGCGCGGTCGAGCACCGCCACCAACTGCACGGAAACCCCATGGTGCGACGCGAATTCACGCATGCGTTGAAAACCCAGCAGGCTCCAATGCGCCAGCACGTCTTCCGCATGGAAATTCATGATTAAACTGATATCCGGCATAAGGGTTCTCCCGGTTCTACAAGACGTAGTGGAATCGCTCGGCAACGTCGCAGACTATGTTGGCAACCAGCTCCTGCTCGTCCGGCGCCAGCCCCTTGCTCCATGCCACAGGCTCGTCGAAAGGCAAGGGGCGGTTGTTTCGCAGAGCGGCCAAGGTCGTTTGCGGCGCCTCGACGAAGTCCTCGCAGCGCAACAACTGGACGTAATCCCCGGCGTCCTCCAGTTGCAGTGCCAGGTAACGCCACCACAGAGCACGCCGGACAGCTAGGTGGTCGGTATCGGCAATGGCCAGTAGTGCCTTGCGCTGCCATCCCGTGAGGGCCAAGTCATCGGGACATCCGAACGGCTGGCGTTCGACGGCAGCCTGGCGCAGGTGCTCGAAGGTGTTCGCCCAGGAGTTCAGGGTGTCGTAGGGATGACGGATGGTTGCGATCAGCAACGCCGTCGGCATGACCTTGCGGATCAGGGGCAGCCGGGCGATATAGGCAAGCGTGTTCTTCGTTCCCAGGTGAAACGAAGCCCCCCGCACCTCAGCGAAATAGTCGCTGGACTGATCGTTGCCCCTGGCAGTGTCGTCGACCAGGCGGCCATTCACATGCTTGTTCGGCACGGGCCTGCCCGCCAGGATGTCGCGACGTAACTCTGCGTAGTAGCGTGGCAGTCCCCAAGGAAGAGGCGAGAGCTTCAGCGCTTCGAATACCTGAGGAGGTTCATTGAGCACCACGGTGTCGGGCTGCTGGGAGAGCAGACGGCATAGATGGCTGGTTCCGCTCCGGGGAATCCCGGTGATCACCAGGTCCTGTCCGGCCTCGACAGTGCCGGTGGAATCACCTTCCGAGAAAGCCAGCCGAGGCGCAGGAGCCAGGATTGCCTTCTTCCAGTTGGCATCCAGCGCAAGCACTTCGCGCAGCTCAGGGAAACGCTTGCCCAGTTCGTCCAGTTCGGCCCATAGCGAACGCTCGCGGACAAGTGTGTCGAGAGAATGGTAGTGGCAGAAAAAGGGCGGTAGGGACGCAGCGGATAGCGGCTTGATATGAAGCGGATAATTGAACCGTTCGCTGAGCGCTCTCGTCTTGTAGTTCAACGCGTGCAGAGCGACGGGTAGCGTCAGCTGGTCCAGCCAGGGCATCTTGTTGGTGATCAGCGGGTCCGCATGGACGCGTTCGGCGAGCCTGTACCAGACTTCGGCGAAACGCCTGGCATCACGTACCAGGATAAAGCCAGCGTTATAGTACGCAGGCATCGCTTCCCCGGAACAAGTGGTCACTACCCGATCTCCAGGCAATGCCGATCCCCCATGGGCGTATATGCGTTGCCAGTAATCGTTCTGTTTTGCCACCAATGCCATATCGGCAGGTTTGAGTGCCGCATCGAAACGACAAAGCATGTCAGCTTCGAATGCATCGACACAGATCATGTCACTGTCGAGAAACAACGTATGCCCAACAGCCGGCCCCAGCGCCAACGCCGCGAACTTGTTGCCTATTGGATACTCTGGCCCGAAAGGACTATCCATAGGCAAAAGAGGAATGCCCAAACGCTCATATAAGCGCCGGGATGCATCGCTTGGCACACCCCAGTCAGCCTTTCCCGATGGACATGCGGCAATGATATCCATGGAAAAGCCAAAGCGTTTGCGTAGAGAAGCCGCCAACACGGCAGACTTGATTTCCAGCTCGCCGGCGTGGACGACGAATACCATGGTCAAAGACGATGACTTCATTGGGTAGCCCGGGTCTCGCAGCAGAACGGAACCGGCTCGAATGCTCCATGCAGGTTCACCACTGCATCGAAGCACTTGGGCGAATTGAAGACCCTGAATATCGCCGCATTGACCTGTTTATCCATGAGTTCGCAAACGGACTCCGACAAAGAGTTCTCCAGACGAAACGTCAAGGCGTATTCGCCGGCCTGCAAGTCGCAGTCGAAGCTGATGCGTGTTCTCAAGCGCCCGTCAGGCTCGACATTCAAAGCCTTGCCCAGCAATAAATTGTTTATGCCATAGAGGTTGTAACCGCGCTGGTCACGGATAGTCAGGGTGATCTTTGGGTGCTCCGGGACGGGTAAATCAAATTGCACAAGTACCTCGACCCAGACACGTTCGCCCGAATCGAAGTAATCCCGGGCTTCGTCAAGTACACCCATGCGGATGGATAGAAACCTGCCCTGCCCATTTCCATATGCAATTACCGAGTTCCCGTGTTCGCCAGAAGCGATCAGGCTTCCTGAGCGGACTTCCGCCCGCTGTGTCTCTATACTGTCCCGCAGATAGAGTTCCGTGGCTGTTTCACAGTCGCCATCGAATATCACTCTACCTTTGGATAGATAGATCGCTCGACTACAATAACTCTTGATCAACTGTATATCGTGGGAGACCAGCAGGATGGTGATGCCTTTCAGCAGCAGTTCTTCAAGCCGGTTCAGGCATTTGAACTGAAACGCGGCGTCACCTACCGCCAGGGCCTCGTCCACGATCAGCACATCGGCATCGACATATGCCGCAATGGAGAAAGCCAAACGCACGAACATACCGCTCGAATATGTTCGAACTGGACGATCGATGAACTCACCGATATCGGCAAACTGGATTATCTCGTCGAGGCGTTCAGAAATTTCCTGCTCGCCCAGTCCAAGAAGCATGGCATTGAAGATTATGTTTGCCCTGCCGGTGTACTCCATGTTGAAACCGGCCCCCAGCTCCAACAGTGCCGCTACCCTTTCTGGGCGAACCACCTGCCCACTCGTAGGTCGCAAGGTACCCGCAAGTATCTGCAGCAAGGTGGACTTCCCGGAGCCGTTGCAGCCGATTACTCCAACCACCTCCCCAGGAAAAACCTGGAAACTCACATTCCGCAGAGCCCAGAATTCCGAATAAAACTTCTTTCTCTCACCCCAGATGGCCTGCAACATCCTTTGATGAGGAGCCCTGTAGACTCTAAAACCCTTGCTTATATCTACGGCCGCAAGTACCGGCGCATTACCATTCATACAACTCACAGCCAGATCCCTACAACGCAGAAAGCATCGTATTGTTTATCCTGAAAACGTCATAGCGCTGTTCCGCCAGCGATCTACTGGCTTCTCCCATACGTGCGATGAGCGAAGGCGACTCGATGAACTTCAACATTGCCGCGGCTAAACTCTGCGGACTCTTGATCGGTACCAGAAACCCATTGACACCATCCAGTACCGTTTCACGACATCCCGTCCAGTCAGTCGTTATCACAGGCTTCCCCAGGGACATGGCCTCCTGACTACTTCTCGGCACACCTTCTCTATAATAGGATGGCAGCACGAATACACTTGTATTGACCACCCATGCCTTGATGTCATGCACATGGCCAGGCCACTCCAACAAGCCTTCGGCTACCCACTGGTTCATTTCCTCCCGTGAAACCTTTCCTGGATTACTGTCGACGCCTCCCAAGACCAGAAAACGCGCGAGCGGACTACGTTTTCTAACGATTCTCGCGGCTTCCACAAAATCATAGATACCTTTCTCCTTGAGAAGACGAGCGACAAACACGAAAGTAATAGGCCGCAACACGGGAGAACTCGCGGCAAAATAATCAAGATCGACGCCTATACCCGGCAATATCAAGGCACGTCCCGTCTTGGCCAGCCGAGGGCTCACAAACAGGTCATAGTCATCCTGATTGAGCAGAAATACACGAGACGAGAACCGAAGGACCAACCTGATCGAACAGGTCACGACATACCTAAGCAGCTTCCGTAGAAAATGGGTATAGCCTTCTTCCGAATAGATGAAACCAGCGCCTTCGATCATCGAATAGCGTAATCTGACACCCGTCAAAAAAGCCGCGATACCACCGTAGATAACGGGCTTTATAAAGTAACTGAACACGGCATTGATCTTCAGCGCCCGCAGCTTGCAGATCAGACTCAGGAGTGCGTGCAACTCCTGAAAGGGATTCATGCCCGCACGTTTCAAGCTGTAGGAAACCGGAATTGCTCCAAGCTCCGAAACTTGACGGCTTGTCACCTCGTCATAGTCTGGAGCGAAAGCGTAGACCTTCGCTCCTCGACGTACGACCTCTCGAATGAAATCGCCACGAAAATTGTAGATTGAAAAAGCCTGATTGGAGATCAGCGCAAGGTTGCTAAAAGGCAACCCATCGACAACAGCGGCGTGATTCATGAATACCCACTCGGATTGGAAACCTGCCAGCGCCAGGCATCCGCAATCATGCATTCGAGGCCCAGCCCCGCCTTCCAGCCCAACTCTCGCTCCGCCTTGGAAACATCCGCCCAGCACTCGGCCACATCGCCTGGGCGGCGACCGGACACCGTAAAGGGAATGCGCCTGCCAGAGACTCGCTCGAAAGCTTCGATGACCTGCAAGACCGAATAGCCGGTGCCCGTCCCAAGATTCCAGACGTGGTAGCCGTGCCCCTGCCCCAGGTATTCGAGCGCCCTGGTATGTCCTGCTGCCAGGTCGCAAACATGGATGTAGTCCCGGACTCCCGTCCCGTCGATAGTCGGATAGTCGCCGCCATGTACCGTCAACCGACTCAAACGTCCGACTGCAACCTGGGCGATATAGGGCAGAAGATTGTTTGGGGTACCGCATGGGTCCTCACCAATGAGGCCGCTTTCATGAGCACCGATGGGGTTGAAGTATCTGAGCACCGCGATGGACCAACGCGCATCGGAGCGAGCCAGGTCATCGAGCATGTGCTCGGCAGTCAGTTTTGTCCGGCCATAGGGACTGGCCACGCCTCCCACTTTCGAACTCTCGGATATAGGCAAGGTGCCAGGCATCTGATAGATCGTTGCGGAAGAACTGAAGACAATCTTGAATACCCCGACCCTCTGCATGGCGCGTAGCAGCGAAATAGTTCCCTGAACGTTGCTCTCGTAATACTCCAGCGGGTCATCAACGCTTTCTCCAACAGCTTTCAACCCCGCCAGATGAATGACCGCATCAACCTTCTCATCGATCAGCAGGCGCTCAACAAGAAGACTGTCTCTAACATCTCCCAGTACGAAGCCAACCGGATGCCCGGTTATTCTTTCCACTCGCTTTAGAGATTCCGAAGAACCGTTGACAAGATTATCCAGAACCACAACCTTGGCGCCTTGGCCTAAGAGTTCGACCAACACATGAGAGCCAATGAATCCTGCACCTCCTGTGACCAATACGCGCATCTCGCCTCACCTTGATACGTACAGAGCTGGGTTTTCAGGGGTAAGAACTCCCATCGAGCCCGTCTGTAACGCACTCTCTTTCTACTTACCCAGTGGAAAAGGAGGCGATCGAGAAGATCGCCTCCTTTGGCCTGCAGCTAAAGTGACTTAGTTGCGGTTGTTACCAGCCTTGTGGTTCTCCGAGGTGGACGAGCCATCTTCGTTGAAGTTGCCTTGGGTGGTGGAGGTCATGTTGGTGATGGTGCCATTGGCAGAGCGGATCAGGCCGAGCGCCTCGCAAGTTGGGAACTCGCCTTCCAGGACCAGACGTGCGCGACCGTTGGCACCGTTCCAGTTGGTACCGTCGATACCGAAGGCCTTGGCTACTTCGGTTACGGTGTACACACCGGTTTCGTGCGCTTTCAGGGCAGTCTTCCCACTCGAGTCGGTCAGGTAGGTGCTGCCAGTCGCCGGATAACGCTTACCGTTCTGGTCGAACAGTACCCCGCGCACCTTGCCGTCCCGACCATCGTCGCTGGTGTTGGTCAGACGAATGAAGAATTGGTCGGAAACATTGGAGCCAGGCAGATTGAACAGACTGGCGACGCAACTGTTCTTCCAGAACTCGTCGAGACGGTTGCCTGCAATGGTACGGTCGACATAGCGTACGTTCTCGAAGTCGACCTTCAGATCACCCATGTCGAAACGTTGCAGCGCCTGCATCGGCACGGTGCCGGAAGCCTTCACGCAGACGTTGTAGGTCTGGTTGATATTCGAGTTGTCGAACGATACCGGCAAAGTACCGTTGCCCTGCGCATCCACTACACCTTCGATGGCGGCAGAATTCCAGAGCTTGGCGGCAGACCCCGGATTGGCGGCAAAGGCGGAGCAGTTCCCGGTGGTCAGGCCGATGTCGCTGATCCCGTTGAAGTTACCCGACAGGGTGCTGGTCACCTTGTCGCCACCGGCGAAACCAAACACGGTTCGACCCGCCTCGTTGAGCACATCCGTATTGATGCCGAGCCGTACGGCGCCCAGACGCGCATAGTTGGCACCATAATAATCGGTGTTATCGCCACCGACGGACACCGAGGTATCGAAGGAGCGATCCTGATTGTTCAGGTTCAACGGATGCAGGACGCGATTCTGCCCATACTGGTTGGTGTTGAGAACGTCCCAGTAAACCGCGGGCAGCGAAGTGAAAATGGTCAGGGGCGGTGCAGAGTCGTTATTCGCAGGGTTGCCGGCATCGGCGCCAGTGGTGGTATCGAACTGTGCGGAAACCGTGACCTGGAAACGCAATTCGTTCAACGGGTCGTTCTGCAGGCTCACTTTCGGATTCCAGGATCCAGCCACGAAGGTGGCATCGCCCTGAAGCGGAGCGCGCATGTTGGTGACCTTGGCAGGCTGGCTGTCCTGGCTGCTCGGCTCGCGGAAGTTGAAGAACACCACGTTGCCGCCGGTCGCGGTCTGCTTGATCATGTCGGCACCCGCCTGGTCGAGGCGCAGCTCAAGCGTGTTGTCGGTGGCGCCAGTGCCGCTGGTGATGACGAAGCCGCTACCCGCAGCCAGGGCGCCGATCTTGATCTGGTTGGCGGTCACGGCCTTGGCGAAGCGCACGACGGTACGACCAAGGGTCAGCTTGATGGTGTGGCCCGCAGCGGCATTTCCAGCCTTCACTGGATCGATGGTGTAGGTAACGCTGGGTAGGTCAAAGGTAGTTTCTTCGGACTTGTTGCCGAAAATCTCCTGAGCCAGGGTGATGTTGGCCGCCTTGCTGTCGAGGTTGGCACCATTTTCCACACTCTTGCCGACGACATAGTTGGCCTGTCCTGGTCCGTACTGCTCGGTTGCACCAGGCGAGTTCGCCTCCAGAGTGGGGCTTGTGGCAATAGCAACCACTCCGGCAGCGTTCGCGACTCCAGCAAACAGTGCCGAAGCTACAGCGGCGCTGAGTAGTGTTCTTTTGAGCATGAGAAAATAACTCCTTGAAGCGTTTATATTGAGCATTCCAGTCAAGTGTCCATCTTTGGACGACACGCTAATGATCATGTGTCGGTAATCAACCAACACATCGACAGGCCTGACACCATGAATACTTCCAATCATTCCGGTGACACCGATCGAATTGACGCCCAGCCACTACCTGAAGTGGCCACACAGGCACCAACGGATGGCTTTATATAATTGCCAAAGCACCTCAGCAATAGCAAAAAGTGCGTTTTCACCTCTTCCTATTTAATAAATGAATTTTCCTACGGAAGAAGGTAAAAACAAAAACCGTAAAATAGAGAAAATTCTTAAGAATATCCAAGCGATCACGGACAAACGCTTCTAAAAACTGGCTTATACCCAGAAGTAAAAGGCTACTTCTGAGCATTTAGAAAGAAGATTCGCAATAGATTTTTATGGATGGATACGGCCCGGAAAGTTCCAGGCCTATCGGGGACCACGAGGAGAGTCGTCTAGATGAGTGTTGCAGGTGACCGACCTCATTCCATACGGCAGGCGCCCGGTCTATCGGAGCAGGCCAGTGTCTTGCTCAGCATGGCGCGCAGCTTTTCCGTCACTTCCCTGGCATCGGCATCACTTTCCAGCACGTAAGGCTGGATCAACATGATGACTTCTTCACGGGTCTTCATGGCTTTCTGGCGTCCGAAGAGGAAACCGATCCCGGGAATGTCCTTCAGGAGAGGCACGCCAGCGTTGGAGTCCGTTATGTTGTCCCGAATCAGCCCCCCCATCAGCACCGACCCACCGCTTTTCAACGTAAGCGATGTTTCCAGCGACGTCCTGGAAATCTCCGGAGCGCTGATTCCTCCGCCACTGGCCTTGCCACCGCCGCCGGAAGAACCGCCACTGTCGCTCAACTCCTGGCTGACCGTAAGATCGACCCGACTATCCGAGTAGACTACGGGGGCGACATTCAAAATTGTGCCGGTAGAGCGGTAGGCAATTTCATTGCGCAGGTTGGTGCTTCCAGCAGTGGTGCTGTCGTCGTTGACCTGAGCCGTTGGGATAGGAATATCCCGACCGACATTGATGTTGGCCTGCTCGCCGCTCTTGACCAAGATACGGGGAGTGGCGAGTACCCGGACTCGTTGATTGTCCGCCATTGCCTGGATGGCTGCGGTATTGCCTCCGGCGGTGTTGATGACGTAGTTGAAGCCTCCTTTCCCGACGCTGCCCTTGCTTCCGGTCGAGGTCGCGCTATTGAAACTGCCGTTGAGCATCTCCCACTCCACGCCCAACTCCTGGGTGTCGCTGAGACTTACGCTGGCCACCGTCACCTCGATCAATACCTGGCGGGCCGGCTTGTCCATTTCCCGGAGCAAGCCCTGCATCTGCTGCCAGGTACGCGCCGCTCCTCGGAACAAGATGGCGTTTCGATTCTCGTCCTCTACTATGGTGCCGCTGCCGCTGATACCGGCCGCCAAGCCACCGAGCAAACCGTTAGCACTGTCGCCCCCCACCAACGCGGCGGCACCTGCGGCTTGCAGCAAGGGAGCGACCGCCGGTGCCGCGCCATCTTCTCCAGCGCGCCTGCCACCGCCAGATCGCTTGGAAGCGCTGCTTTGCAGTCCGGAGGTGATCCCGTAGGCACCCTCCCCAGCGAACCCCGATACCAATGCCCGCAACGACTTGGCCAGTTCGGTGACACGGGTATTGCGAGCTTCGTAGAAGAACAGCCCTTCCTTCTCCTCGCCGATACCTGCGGCAACCGCCATCGGAGCCCTGTCGACCTGCTGCGCCCACTCGCGCACCAAGTCGAGAAGCTGGCCATCGTTGGCGAAGACGATGAGGCCATTGGAACTTTCCAGCGGTACCAGCATTATGCTGCCGACCGCTTCGCCGATACCGACGCTGTAGCCTTGCGCCGCAATCACGCTCTTGAGTTGACTGGCCATGTCGGCAGCACTGACGAAGGCCGGGTCGATACGCAGGCTGTGACGTCCACGCATGAAAGGTTGATCGAGAAGGCGGACGGCTTCGGTGGCCTGGCTGACGATGGAAGACATGCCCTTGAGCATCAAGCCACTCCGCGCACCATCGGCCATCACGCTCAGGCCGGATTTTTCGTAGGCACTGTTCAACCAGGGAATCACATCCTTGGGGTCGACGCTGTGCAATGCCACGAATTGAAATACCGGCCGATAGGCAATCGGCACACTAGGCCGTGCTTCGCCACTGATGAGAATGGGCGGCTCGTCCGGGCTGAGCCCTACCTGCTTGATCTGGAAGCGATAGATATCGCCTTGGTGGAGTATCTCCACGCCGTAGTTGACGAGCACCTGGCGCGCGACTTCGTAGACCATCTGTGCAGTCTGCGGCTGTTCCAAACGAACGGTCACGCGATCAGTCTTTTCCTTCAGAGCGCTTTCGATCTCAAACGGCAAACCGAGGATGTTGCCGAATACCTCGTTGATGAATGCGGCAAGCTGTACGTCCTCCACGTTCAGACTGATGTCAGCCTTCTTGTCGTCGAGGATCGCCTTGTCCATTCGATCGACTACACCGCCTACGATCGACCGAGGCGATGTGGGCGTGCCACTGAACTCCGTCTTCGGAACAGCCAACGATGCCGGAGCTTTCTTTCCGTCGTCGCTCACCAGGGCTACGTCCTTGGTTGCCTTGGCTTTTTCCGACTTCGCGAGCAATGGTTCGGGAAACTGCAATGGGGAAGTACTGCAACCTGCCAATAGGGCCAGACAGACGACAATGGACAACGGGTGGCGCAAGAAGGCAAAGCTCGGCCTATGGCAAGGGTGCATACAGTTTCCTTTCAAAACCCTGGGTGTTCCCGTCCTGCGAGAACGAGAAGCGGATTCCTTGTTCAGTGATGCTCTCCAGACGCTCGCCGCCAGGCAGAGTGGCGCCCGCCGCAAAACGCCGCAGAGGCCCCTCGGCGCTTTTGGCAACAAGGGCGAAGATGCCGCCTTCATCGCGGACAATGCCGCGTAGCAGCCAATCGACCTTGATTAGCGCCACTCCATCCACGCCCACCGAAACCCGCTTCGATTCAGCTTCGCGCTCCTCGTCCACGGTTCTCCCCCACCACGACATTCCAGCCAACTTGCCGGCAACCGTCGTATCAACCGCAACGGACGGAACTTCCACCAGAACCCACTTCCGGGCTTCAGGAGTGGGCAAGGCGGAAAGATCGGCACTCGGAGCAAAGACAAGTCCGGCAAAGATGGAAGCGACCAGAAGCAGAAGATTCCAGCGAGCAAAGGCATGAGGCGTCATTGGGTTTGCAAATGGCAGGATGGAAAGCGATGAGTTGAAGATGCGGGAAGTGTGGCATTTATAGAAAATTGAAAATCCTGAGTTAGAAGTAAGAAAACTCCCAACTTACAAGTCGTAAAACCCAATCATTTCGAGACTCCATCGCCAGGCATGCAAGGTCCCAACCATTACGGCAGGCGGCCCGGGATGGATAGGCAAGCGGTGCGGTCGGGACAGAGGCGAAAAAAAGCCCGGCGCAAGCGCCGGGCCAAGCCAATCGGACAAGCGTTCCGAGGGATAGAACACAGGAGCGGGTATCTCGGAACGAGCCGATTCTGCATGTCTGGACAAATCCCCCGCTGCCGGGCGAGGCTGATGACCGAGTAGGAATCTTCCTCGCCTGGAGCCGGCCCTTTCCTTTCGCCATTTCTCCGCCTCGCCGCGCGACGCCGGGATGACGCGACGCGGTCCAAGGGGCATGATCCACCCATCCGCCACCGGCTTTGCTTCCCGACCCAAGGAGTCCGCGATGTCGTCCGCCCAACTGCTGACCGCGCAACAACTGGCCGCCCGCCTCAGCGAACCCGACCTGCTGGTCCTCGACTGCCGTTTCGCCCTCGAAGACCCGTCCTACGGTGCCCGCGTCTATCAGGAGAACCACATTCCCGGCGCGCATTTTGCCGACCTCGAACGGGATCTTTCCGCTCCCGTGCGCAAGGGCGTGACCGGTCGCCATCCGCTGCCGGATCCCGCCGAGCTAGCGCTCAAGCTACAAGCCTGGGGCCTGCGCCAGGATAGCCAGGTGGTGCTCTACGACGACGGCCCCGGCGCATTCGCCGCCCGCGCCTGGTGGCTGTTGCATTGGCTGGGCAAGCGCGATGGGGTCTACCTCCTCGATGGCGGCCTGGCGGCCTGGAAGGCTGCGGGGCTGGCACTGACCAATGGCGAAAGCAGTCTTCGACCCGGCGATTTCCAGGGCCAGCCCGATGCCTCGCTGTTGATCGACGCCGCCACCCTCCAGGCCCAACTGGGCCAACCCGGACTGGCGCTGCTCGATGCTCGCGCGCAGCCGCGCTTCCGTGGCGAAGTCGAGCCCATAGATCCGGTCGCCGGACACATTCCCGGTGCCCAGTGCGCCGCCTTCACCGACAACCTCGGCAGCGACGGCCGCTTCCTTCCGCCGGAACAATTGCACCAGCGGTTCTCCGCCCTGCTGCGCGGTCGCCCGGTGGACGAGCTGGTCGCCTACTGCGGCTCCGGCGTCACCGCCTGCCACAACCTGTTCGCCCTGAGCCTCGCCGGCTTCCCGCTTCCGCGCCTCTACGCCGGCTCGTGGAGCGAGTGGATCACCGACCCGCGCCGCCCGGTCGCCACCGGCGACTGACGCCATACGCTCGGACGCGGCTTACGCCGCGTCGGGCAGCTTCCTGAAGTAGTCGAGCAACTCCTTCTGCAACGCCTCGTTGCGGAACAGCCCGAAATGCCCGACCGCCCCCTCGGCCCGTCCCTTGCGACGTAACTCCAGGTGCGCCGCGGCATAGACCAGGTGAAGCTTTTCCGCCGCAGCCCAGGGCACGTAGTCGTCGTCCTCGAACAGGAAGCTGGCGACGGGGATGTCCAGCGCCTCGTAACCCTGCCGCTGCAATCCGAAGCGCGGTGCCAGGAGGTAGTCCGGCTGCCGCACCCAGCGCGCCCAGTCGCGCATGAAATGACTCGGCATATCCAGGCTGCCGAGGCCGAAGAAACGACTGGGAAAGCGTCGGAGCAGTCCGGTCAGTAGCGGCACCGCCACGCAGAACAGGCCGAACATCTGCCAGCGTTGCCTGCCTCGCCAGCGCCTCCAGTACGGAAACGAACCGGCGACGAACGCGGCGCCGCTCAATCCGCTGGCCTGTCCAGCCAGACCGAGCAACTGCGCGCCGATGCTGTGACCGACGAAATAGCGCGGTAGCTCCGGCGCGCGCGCTCGGCACCAGGCCAGCGCCGCATCGATGTCCTCGCGTCCCCAGTCGGCCAGGCGATAGCTAGCCACGGCAGGGTCGTCGCCTTCGCTGCCGCGGTAGCTGAACAACAGCACCTCGTAGCCGGAAGCCGCGGCCAGGACGGCGAAGCGCTGGTAGAAGGCGCGCCTGACGCCGAGCGCGCAGGCCACCACGATGCTCCCCTGCGCATCGCCGACGGCCGGGAAGTGGTCGCCGGCCAGGCGCACGCCGTCACGGCAGGCGATCTCCACTGCGGTACTCATTCGCGCTCTCCTTTGCCGTGCGGGTTCGAGCAGCCGGGACGGACGCAATGCTCGACGGATCGCCAGGCGTGCTAGCATGAACATACCGACGGTATGTAAGAAGGCAACAGTATGAATGTCAAGAGCAGGCAGCAGGAAAATGCCGAGGCGACCCGCGAGGCACTGCTGGAAAGCGCCCTCTCCGCCTTCATCGAACATGGCTACGGCGGCGTCTCCATCGACGCCATCGCCCGCGAGGCGCGCGTGACCAAGGGCGCGTTCTACCACCACTTCGGCAGCAAGCAGGAACTGCTCGCCGAATGCTACGAACGCCAGGTACGGACGATCGCCGAGGACCTGGACAGGGTGCCGGCGCATGTCGACAAGTGGGCGGAGGCCGCCGCGCTGGCCGAGGCCTTCATCGACAGCGTGATGGCGCGCGGCAAGCGGCAACTGTCGCTGCAGGAGGTGATCACGGTCGTCGGCTGGGAGCGATGGAAACGCATCGACTCGCGCCATACGCTGCGCTACGTCGGGCGCCTGGTGGACGAACTGGCGGCCAGTGGCGAACTCAAGGACTACCGCCGGGAAACCCTGGTCGGCCAGCTCTACGGCTTCCTTACCCAGGCCGCGATGAGTCTTCGCGATGCACGCAACAAGCGGCAAGCGGCCAATGAAGTGAAAGCCATCCTCCGCGACTTCCTCTACAGCCTGCGCAGGGGCTGAGTATGCCGCCCAGCACAAGCGAAGCAAGGACGCGCCGGTTTAATTTCCAGCGGGCATATCAGCCGTTCTCTAAAGCTGGAAACAATTTAAAAACAGTCCTTTACAGCTGACTTGTTTCACTACACTTCAAATCAAGCGGCTAAGTCCGCTATCGGCGGGGCCATCGGAATAGAAGCTGCCAAACTGCCCGGCCCCGCCGATCCACCTTGCGCGAGGCCGTCATGGGTATTTCCGCCAACGATCTTTGCCAGCACGTGATACGCCCGACCCTGGACTACCTGTCCTGCCACAGCCCCGCCGCCGAAGCGCTGCTGCTGGGCGCGGCGGCCTGCCAGTCGGCGCTGGGGAGCGCCCTCGACGACCGCCGTGGCCACGGCCTGTACCGGATCGCCAGCGAACGCCACCAGCAGCTCTGGGACCAGTACCTGGCGCTGGACCCGGAGCGCGCCAGCCGGGTCCGCGGCCTGGCCAGCCAGCATGCCTTCCTTGCCGCGCCGCACCTGGAACTGACGGTGAACCTGCGCTACAGCACGGCCATCGCCTGGTCGCTGGTGGAAGCCGCGCGACTGCCGCTGCCCGACCAGCACGATCACCTCGCCCAGGCTCGCGTGTGGCGCCAGGTATTCCAGCCGCACGGTCGCCTGCACGAGTTCATCGACGCCTGGCAACGCTGCATCGGCAGCCTCAGCCAGGTCGCCTGACGGCGAATGGAAAAATCCCGCGTCCGAAACAGACCAACCGGTCAGAAAATTTTTTACATACAGACACGAACGGTTGCGCTACCTTCGCTTCACTGGCACCGGAGCCAACCGCTCTGTTCCGCACCCTGCGGAACTTCGGAACACTGGCGCCGGTCTGGGAATCTTGGTAGTTTGCGCGCCGTTATACACAGGAGTTGCTCCAACAATGAAAACAATATGGTTTAAAACCTCTCTCGCACTGACCATTAGCGCTGTCTCCACCTACACCCTCGCCAACGGCATCGCCATCAACGAACAGAGCGCCAGCGGCGCCGGCACCGCCTACGCCGGCCGCGCCTCGTCCGCGCTCGATGCCAGCACCATCTACGGCAACCCGGCCGGCCTGTCCAAGCTGAAACGCACCGAAGTCAGCGGCGGTCTGGCCATCGTCAAGGCCAAGGACGACATCAGCCAGGCCCACAGCACCGCCCAGGGCAGCAACAAGGGCGACTCGGTACCGCTGGCCGCCGTACCGTTCGGCTACTTCTCCACGCCGATCAACGAAGATTTCACTTTCGGCCTGGGCATCTACGTGCCCTACGGCATCATCAACGATTACGAAAACGGCTTCATGGGCAGCTCCCACGGCTCCTATAGCAAGGTGCAGGTGATCACCGTGCAGCCGACCATCGCCTGGAAGATCAACGACAAGGTTTCCGTCGGCTTCGGTCCGACCTTCAACCGCATCGACGGCCAGTTGAAGAACACCCTGGCCACCAATGGCCTGCTCGGCAGCAACGGCGATACCAAGATCAACATCAAGGGCGACGACACCGCCATCGGCTACAACGTCGGCGTGATGGTCGACCTGACCGACGACACCACCTGGGGCCTGACCTACCACTCCAAGGTCAAGTACCACCTGGGCGGCAACACCGAAGTGAAGAACGCTCCGGGTGCCCTGGGCCTGAACGGCAAGTACGACGCCAAGCTGGACATCACCCTGCCGGAATCGGTGGATACCTCCATCACCCACAAGTTCGACGACAAGTGGACGGGCTACCTGGGCGCCGTCTGGACCCGCTGGAGCCGCCTGGAGAAGATCGAAGTGCGCAACAGCGGCGTACCGGCGCTCGGCCAGGCCCTGGGCTTCAACACCATCGGCGAAGACCTGAACTGGCGCGACACCTGGTCCTTCTCGGTAGGTACCTCCTACCAGGCCACCCCGGAGTGGGTGCTGCGTACCGGCTTTGCCTACGAGCCCTCGCCGACCACCAACGAGGACCGCAACGTGCGCATCCCGGTGGGCGACCGCAAGGTCTTCACCGTCGGTGCCGGCTGGTCGCCGAACCAGGACCTGACCGTCGACGTGGCCTACGCCTACCTGTGGGAAACCACCGCCGGCGTCAACCAGGAAGGCAGCGCCCTGCAGCCGGCCTACAGCGCCAAGTACGACAACAGCGCGCATGGCCTGACCGCCCAGGTCACCTATCGTTTCTGATCGCACGCGCCAACGAAAAAGCCGGGCATTGCCCGGCTTTTTCATGCCTGGCCGACCCTCAGGGCTGGCTGGCGATGGCCTTCTCGATGGCAGCCTGGAGCTGCGGATCGTCCGGGGTGGTCTTGCTGGAGAACTGCGCGACCACCCTGCCCTGGCGATCCACCACGTACTTGTAGAAATTCCAGCGCGGCGCCTGGCCGCTCTGCTCGGCCAACTGGCGGAACAGCGGGATCGCCTCGTCGCCGCGCACGTGCTGCGGCTGGGTCATGGCGAAGGTCACGCCGTAGTTGCCATAGCAGATCTTCGCGGTCTCGGCGGTATCCGCGGCTTCCTGCTTGAAGTCGTCGGAAGGTACCCCGAGCACTTCCAGGCCCTGCCCCTTGTAACGCTGGTAGAGCGCCTCGAGCCCCTTGAACTGCGGGGTGAAGCCACAGTGGCTGGCAGTGTTGACCACCACCAGCGGCTTGCCGGCGTAACGCTGGCAAAGATCGATGCTTTCCTTGGAACGCAGCTTGGTCAACTGGCCCTGCAACAGTTCCGGGCAATCGGCGGCCCAGCCGCTCAGCGGCAGCCCGGCGAGCGCCAGGACGGACAACAGCACGCGAGGTTTCATGGAATGGCTCCTTGGCGACGAATGTCCCAGCTTACCCTTCCCCGCGCCTATCGCCACCTATCAGCATGCGCCCATGCCCAGTTCCAGCAGCGCCAGTCCGCCACGCTGCCAGCCCCACCAGGCGAGTCCCAGCAGCGCCCCGGCGGCGAGCAGCCAGGCCAGCTTCACGCCGCGCCTCCGGCCACCTGCAGGCGCGCCACCGGACGCTCGCGCACCGGCCAGTTGAGCAGCGCCGCGAGCAGGCTTAGCAGGATCGACAACTGCCAGACCAGGTCGTAGCTGCCGGTGTGGTCGTAGACCACCCCGCCCAACCAGCCGCCGAGGAAGGCGCCCAACTGGTGGAAGAGGAACACGATGCCGCCGAGCATCGACAGGTTGCGCACGCCGAACAGGGTCGCCACGGTGCCGTTGGTCAGGGGCACCGTGGACAGCCACAGCAGCCCCATGGCCACGCCGAAGGCGTAGGCGCTGTAGACGCTCAGCGGCAGCCAGAGAAACAGCACGATCACTACCCCGCGCACCAGGTACAGCGCGGTCAGCAGGCGCGGCTTCGACCAGCGCCCGCCGAGCCAGCCGGCGATGTAGGTGCCGAACACGTTGAACAGCCCGACCAGCGCCAGCACCGTGGTGCCGACCTGCGCCGGCAGGTGCTGGTCGACCAGGTAGGCCGGCAGGTGTACGCCGATGAACACCACCTGGAAGCCGCAGACGAAGAAGCCCAGCGCCAGCAGCCAGAACCCGGAATGCGCGCAGGCCTCGCGCAGCGCTTCGCCGAGGCTCTGTTCGTGGCCCTGCGGCGGCAACGGGCGATCCTTCATCAGCCCGGCCAGCGGCACGATCAGCGCCACCAGCAGGCCCAGGGCGAGCAGGGCCGAGGACCAGCCCAGCCAGCCGATCAGGCCGAGGGTACCGGGCAGCATGGCGAACTGGCCGAAGGAGCCGGCCGCGCTGGAGATACCCATCGCCATGCTGCGCTGCTCCGCCGGCACTGCGCGGCCGACGGCGCCGAGGATCACCGAGAACGAGGTGCCGGAAAGGCCCAGGCCGATCAGCAGGCCGGCGCTCAGCGACAGCCCACTGGCCGACTGCGAGAGTCCCATCAGGACCAGGCCGAGGGCGTACAGCAGGCCCCCCACCAGCACCGCCCGCGCCGCGCCGTAGCGGTCGGCGAGCGCCCCGGTGAACGGCTGGGCCAGGCCCCAGACCAGGTTCTGCAAGGCGATGGCGAAGGCGAAGACTTCGCGGCCCCAGCCGAAGTCGGCGCTCATCGGCGCGAGGAACAGGCCGAAGCCATGTCGCACGCCGAGGGACAGGGCGAGGATCAGGGCTCCGGACAGCAGGATCCAGAAGGCGGCACGCGGCATGGGTCGCTCCATCTACGGGTATATACCCGCTTTATCGTGAACGAAGCGCCTCGGCGAGAGGCTTCGTCGGTTGTCAGTCCAGTCGCTCCAGTTCCGCCAGCAACGCCGCCAAGGCGCCGCTGCGCTCCTCGCCAAGGCGCCCGGCGAGACGCCGCTGCGCGTCTTCCCAGGCCGGCGTTCCGCGCTCCAGGGCATCCAGCCCGGCAGGCGTCAGCTCGACCAGGCGGTTGCGCTGGTCCTCGCCACCGGTCAGGCGCAGCAGGCCGTCGCCTTCCAGCACCCGCAGGTTGCGACCGAGGGTGCTGCGGTCGAGTCCCATGGCTTCGGCGAGTTCGGAAATGCTCGGCCGGTCCAGGCGCCGCAGGTGCCGCAGCAGGGAAAACTGCGCCACCTTGAGGCCGGTATCGGCCAGCGCCTCGTCGTAGAAGCGGGAAACGCTGCGGGCGGCGCGACGCAGTTTGGTACAGAGGCATTGGGTCGGTAGCATGGATGCGTGTATATACCCGTACCTCTCGTCGGTCAAGCGGATTGTCCGAACTGCCAACGCCGTCTGTTGCCCCTGCCAAGGCCGGACGCCGGGCGCTGGCCTATAACTCGCGCTGTCAGCGGCGACCGGGAGCACCCGGCGCCCTCCATCCATCGCCGAGGTAGCCATGCCCGTTTACAAAGCCCCGCTGCGCGACACGCGCTTCCTGCTCAACGAAGTCTTCGATTTCCCCGAGCATTACCGCAACCTGGTCAACGGAGCCGAAGCCACGCCGGACATGGTCGATGCGATCCTCGGCGAATGCGCGAAGCTCTGCGAGGAAGTGATCGCCCCGCTCTACCACAGCGGCGACGAGGAAGGCTGCCACCTGGAGAACGGCGAAGTACGGACGCCGAAGGGCTACAAGGAAGCCTACGAGGCCTATGTCGCCGGCGGCTGGCAGGGCCTCTCGCACCCGGTGGAGTACGGTGGTCAGGGCCTGCCGATGAGCCTCGGCGCGCTCAAGCAGGAGATGATGGGCACAGCCAACTGGCCGTTCTCCATGTATCCCGGCCTCTCCCTCGGCGCGATGAACACCCTGATGCAGCACGGCACCGAGGAACAGAAGCAGACCTACCTGGTTCCGCTCACCGAGGGCCGCTGGGGCGGCACCATGTGCCTCACCGAGCCGCAGTGCGGCACCGATCTCGGCCAGGTGAAGACCCGCGCCGAGGCCAACCCCGACGGTAGCTACGCCATCAGCGGGACGAAGATATTCATCTCTTCCGGCGAACACGACCTGACCGAGAACATCGTCCACATCGTCCTCGCCCGCCTGCCGGACGCACCGAAGGGCACCCGCGGCATTTCCCTGTTCATCGTGCCCAAGTTCCTTCCCGGCGAAGGCGGCGCGCTCGGCCCGCGCAACGGCGTGAGTTGCGGCGCGCTGGAGAAGAAGATGGGGATCAAGGCCTCGGCCACCTGCGTGATGAACTTCGACGGCGCCACCGGCTTCCTCATCGGACCGCCGAACAAGGGTCTGGAATGCATGTTCACCTTCATGAACAGCGCCCGCATCGGCACCGCCATCCAGGGCGTGGCCACCGCCGAGCTGGCCTACCAGGGCGCCCTCGCCTACGCCCGCGAACGCCGCTCCATGCGCGCGCTCTCCGGGACCAAGGAACCCGACCAGGTCGCCGACAGCCTGATGCACCACGGTGACGTGCGGCGCATGCTGCTGACCCAGAAAGCCATCGCCGAAGGCGGCCGGGCGCTGGTCTACCTGGCCACCCAGTACGCCGACCGGATGATCCAGGGCATCCTCAGCAAGGACGACGCCGAATACGAACGCTGGGACGACAAGCTCGGCTTCCTCACGCCGATCCTCAAGGGCTGCCTGACCGAACTCGGCCTGGAAAGCGCTAACCTCGGCATGCAGGTGTTCGGCGGCCACGGCTATATCCGCGAACACGGCATGGAGCAGATCGTCCGCGACGCGCGGATCGCCACCCTCTACGAAGGCACCACCGGCATCCAGGCCCTCGACCTGCTCGGCCGCAAGGTCCTGCTGATGACCCAGGGCAAGGCCGTGCGCGACTTCACCAGGGATGTGGCCCGGTTCGCCGTCGACCTGCTGAAGAACGAGCCGCGCATGCGCGGCCGCGCCCTGGTGCTGCTCAAGCTCTGCGCCCAATGGAACCTGCTGACCCTGCGCATTGCCCTCACCGCGCGCAAGCAACGCGATCTGGTGAGCACCGCCAGCCACGACTATCTGATGTTCTCCGGCTACGCCACGCTGGCCTATTCCTGGGCCCTCCAGGAAGCCGCTGCGCGCCGGCGACTGCGCCAGGGCGGCAGCGAGTCGGCGGACTTCTACAAGGCCAAGATCGCCACCAGCGAGTTCTACTTCGCCCGCCTGCTTCCGCGCGCCAAGGGCCACGCGGCGGCGATGGCGAAGCCGACCGGTTCGATCATGGACCTGAAGAGCGAGCACTTCGCCTTCGACTGAGGCGACCACCCGCAGCGCGCCAGCGGAGCCTCAGTCTCCGCTGGCGCCAGCCGCCGTCAGCAACAACGCACGGACGTCGTCGAGCATCGAGTCCCACTCGTCCTGGCCAATGTCCATCAGGCGGAAGTAGCGCAACATGAAGGCGCCCTCCACCGCCAGGAACGCCAGGCGCGCACGGCGCCCCTCGGGTGCGGACAGGTCCAGGCCTTCCAACCGGCTGCGATACCACTGGTTGCTGCCCTCCAGGTGCTCGGGCGTCTGGATCAGCGCCGCCATCAGCGCCGCCGCCTTGCTGCTGGACAACTCGTCCGAACGCTGGGTCGCCTCGGCATGCGCGCGAACCCGCGTCAGCGGCGTCGGCTGCTTCCCCGCCACCGCTTCGAACAGGCTGTCGTAGGCCTTGCCCCAGCGCTCGAAGATCGCGTCGATCAGCGCGTCCTTGGTACCGAAGCAGTACTGCACGCCGCCCTTGGTGATGCCCATTTCCTTCGCCACCGCATCGATGGTCAGGCCGGCCGCGCCCTCGCGGGCGATCACCGCCTCGGCGGCATCGAGCAACTGGTCGCGGTCGATCGTTCGTCGGCGTCCCATGGCTACCTCTTGAGTTTAAATCCATACGTATGTATTTATATTTTCACGCGTCCGCCCGTGGCGCGCAATTCCCGTTATCCACGGCGAGCGAAGAACCGTTCGCCACAGAGGTTATCCCATGTTCCGGCAGAACCGCTGGCTGGTCCTGGCCATCGTCTCCAGCGCCCTGTTCCTCATCATCATCGACATGACCGTGCTCTACACGGCCCTGCCGCGCCTGACCCACGACCTCGGCGCGACGGCCACGGAGAAGCTCTGGATCGTCAACGCCTATCCGCTGGTGGTCGCCGGCCTGCTGCCCGGCGCCGGTTTGCTCAGCGACCGCCTTGGCCACAAGCGGCTGTTCCTCGCCGGCCTGCCGTTGTTCGGCCTGGCCTCGCTGTGCGCCGCCTTCGCCCCCACCGCCACGGCGCTGATCGCCGCCCGCGCCGGCTTGGCGGTGGGCGCGGCGCTGATGATGCCGGCGACCCTGTCGATCGTCCGCCATGTCTTCCAGGACGAACGCGAACGCGCCCTGGCCATCGGCATCTGGGCCTCCGTCGCCTCTGCCGGCGCGGCGCTGGGGCCGGTGGTCGGCGGCGTGCTGCTGGAGTTCTTCTGGTGGGGCTCGGTGTTCCTCATCAACGTCCCGGTGGTGGCCATCGCCCTGTTGCTGGCGCTGCCGGCCATCCCCGCCTGCGGCGGCCAGTCGCGGCGACCATGGGACGCCCTCGGCTCGCTGCAGGTGATGTTCGGCCTGGTCGGGGTGGTCTATGCGATCAAGGAACTCAGTGCGCGCGCCCCGGACTTCGGGCTGGCCGTCCTGGCCGCGCTCGGCGGCATGCTCTGCCTGTACCTGTTCGTCCGCCGCCAGCGCCGCGCCCGCGAACCGATGATCGACTTCGCGCTGTTCCGCAACCGGCGCTTCGCCCGCGGCGTCGCGGTGGCCCTGGTGGCGACCATGGCGCTGGTCGGCATGGAACTGGTGTTCAGCCAGCACCTGCAACTGGTGCAGGGCCTGACGCCGCTGAAGGCCGGCCTGTTCGTCCTGCCGATCCCGCTGGCCTCGCTGGTGGTCGGGCCGCTGGCCGGCTGGCTGGTGCCGCGCTGGGGCGAGAACCGGGTGATGTGCGCCTCCCTGCTGCTCGGCAGCGCCGGATTGCTCGGCCTGGCCCTGTCCTACCAGTCCGCCACCGGAGCGCAACTGGCCAGCCTGGTGCTGCTCGGCGTCGGCTTCGGCGGCGCGATGACCGCCGCCTCCACCGCGGTGATGCTCAACGTGGACGAACAGAGTTCCGGAATGGCGGCCGCCATCGAAGACGTGTCCTACGAACTGGGCGGGGTGATCGGCGTGACCCTGCTCGGCAGCCTGATGAGTTTAGTCTACGGGATGTCGCTGAGGCTGCCCTCGGCCGAGCTGCCGGCGCGGGTCCGCGACAGCCTCGACGACGCCCTGTTGGTCGCCGAGGGCCTGGCGCCGGAGGTCGCGTCGCGGCTCGTCGAGCTTGCCCGGCAGGCTTTCGACCAGGCCTTCGTCGCCGTGCTGCTGGCCGCCGCCGCGCTGCTCTTCCTCAGCGCCATGGCGGTCCTGCGCCAGCCGCGTCCGGCTACAGAGCCAGCGCCACCAGCACCGCACACTCGGTAAGTTCGACCAACGCGCCGGCGGTGTCCCCGGTGGTGCCGCCGAGGCGCGCGAGGAAACGGCTGCGCAGCCAGGCGAAGAGCATCAGCGTCACCAGCAACGCCAGCAGGCCGGCCAGGCCGAACGCCAGGGCCAGGCCGAAACTCACCCCCAGCACCCACGGCAGGCTGCGCGCCGGCAGGTGCTCGGCGATGGCCTGGCCGAGGCCGCCGGGGCGCGCGTAGGGCGTGGTCAGGAACAGCAGCGGCAGGCTGCTGCGCGCCAGCCACGGAGCCAGCGGCAACAACCCGGCCTCGCCCTGGCCGAGCAGCGCCGCCAGGGCGGAGAACTTCAACAACAGGACCAGTACCAGGACCACCACCGCCACCGGGCCGCTGCGCGGGTCCTTCATGATCGCCAAGGTCCGCTCGCGGTCGCCCAGCCCGCCGATCCAGGCGTCCGCCATGTCGGCCAGGCCGTCTAGGTGCAGCGCGCCGCTCAGCGCTACCCACAGGCTCAGCAGCAAGGCTGCCTGCAACAGCGGCGGCGTACCGTCGAGCGACCGCGCCGCGGCGTACAGCACGACGCCGATCAGCACGCCGACCAGTGGATAGCAGAGCACCGCGCGGCCGAACTGTTCCGGCGTCGGCATCGCCGACAGGCGCACCGGCAGGCGGGTGAGGAACTGCAAGGCGACCAGCAGTGAGCGCAAGGCTTCGCGCATGGCTATTCCCCTTCCCGGCATTCGTGCCAGCGATCGTCGCCCTCTCCGGCGCGCAGGCCGAACAGTGCGCCATGACCGACGTCCACCTGCAGCAAGCGCTCGCGCGGCAAGCCACGGGCGCGAGCGAGCAACAGACGGATGACGCCGCCATGGGTCACCAGCAGCACACGACGGCCGGCGTGACGCTGGCGCAGGCGTCGCTGGGCGGCCAGCACCCGCGCCTCGAACTCGGACAGCGGCTCGCCGCCCGGCGGGGTAAAGGCGTAGGGATCGGCCCAGAAGCGGCCGAGCGCCTCGCTGTGGCCGTCCATCAGGCTGGCCGCCGAGCGCCCCTCCCAAGCGCCGAAATGCAATTCGCGCAGATCGTTTTCCAGTTCCAGCTCGATCCCCTGGCGCTGCGCCAGTTCCTCGGCGAAGGCGCGGCAACGTTGCAATGGCGAGCTGACCAGCAGGTCCCAGCGTCCGCCTTCCACCGCCGTGCGCATCTGCGCCCAGCCACGCGCGGTCAAGGCGTCGTCGAGGCTGCCGCGGAAACCGCCGCCGGACTCGGTTTCGCCATGCCGCAGGAGGTCCAGGCGCAGGCTCATGCCGGGCGGTCCGAGACCGCCGCTTCGGCGAAGGTCGCCATCCCCGCGTGCAGCGCGCAGGCCTGGCGCAGCAGCGGCACCGCCAGCGCCGCGCCGCTGCCCTCGCCCAGGCGCAGGCCGAGATCGAGCAGCGGTTGCGCCGCCAGGGCTTCGAGCACATGCCGATGGCCCGGTTCGGCACCGCTGTGGGCGAACAGCAGCCAGTCGCGGCAGGCCGGGTTCAGGCGCACCGCGCAGAGCGCCGCGACGCTGCAGATGTAGCCGTCGACCAGGGCGACCATGCCTTTCTGCGCGCAGGCCAGGTAGGCACCGGCCAGCGCGGCGATCTCCAGCCCACCGAGACGGCGGAGGGTTTCGAAGGGGTCGGCGCGATGGGCGCCGTGCAGGGCCAGGGCACGCTCGATCACCGCGGCCTTGTGCGCCACGCCGCTGGCGTCCAGCCCGGTTCCCGGCCCGACCAGCGCGCTCACCGGCGCATCCAGCAGCGCGCAGGCCATGGCCGCCGCCGCAGTGGTATTGCCGATGCCCATCTCGCCGCCGATGAACAGCTGGCTGCCGGCCTGCTCGGCGCGGCGCACGCTTTCGCGCCCGGCCTCGAGCGCCAGCAGGCACTGTTCGGCGCCCATCGCCGGGGCCTCGACGAAGTTCGCGGTACCCGCCGCCAGGCGCAGGTGGCGCACGCCGGGCAAGGCTTCCAGGGGGACGGCGGTGCCCAGGTCGACCACCTCCAGGCCGGCACCGAGTTCGCGCGCCAGCACGCTGATCGCCGCGCCGCCGCGGACGAAGTTGCGCAGCATCTCGCCGGTGACCGCCTGCGGATAGGCCGAGACGCCCTCGGCGACTACCCCGTGGTCGCCGGCGAAGACCGTCACCCAGAGCCTCTCCAGGCTCGGTCGTTCGCGCCCCTGCAACGCCGCCAGGTCGATCGCCACCTGCTCCAGGCGGCCCAGCGAGCCGCGCGGCTTGGTCAACCGGTCCTGGCGTTCGGCCGCGCGCCGGCGCATCTGCGGGTCCGCCTCGCGGCAGGTGTCGCGCCACCATTGCAGACTCATAGCGGTTCTCCTTTCAACGGCATGGGCAGGCCGGCGACGGTGAAGGTCACCCGCTCGCAGCGTTCGGCGAGGGCCTGGTGCAGCCAGCCGGCCTCGTCGACGTAGCGCCGGCTGAGTTCGCCCAGCGGCACCACGCCGAGCCCGGTTTCGTTGCTGACCAGGATGATCCGTCCCGGCAGCGCGCCGAGACATTCCAGCAGCGCCTCGCGCTCGCCGTCGAGACGCTGGGGATCGTCGCAGAGCAGCAGGTTGGTCAGCCACAGGGTCAGGCAGTCGACCAGCAGGCAGCGTCCGGCCTCGGCCTCGCTGCGCAGCGTCGCCGCCAGCGCCAGGGGCTCTTCCAGGGTTCGCCAGTGGGCCGGGCGGCGCGCGCGGTGCTCGGCGATGCGCCGGCCCATTTCGCCGTCGCCGGCCTGGGCGGTGGCGATGTAGCTCACCGCCAGCCCGCTCTCGGCGGCCAGGCGCTCGGCCAGGCGGCTCTTGCCGGAACGGGCGCCGCCAAGGATCAGGTCACGCATGGGGTTCTCCGCAGAGGGCGAGCAATCGCCCGGTATCCAGGTGGCGCTCGACCAGGTCGGCGAGCCGCTCGATGTCGCGTTCGCGCAAGGCCTGGTAGTCCACCGCCTGGACCTCGAGCAGGCCGGCCCAGCGCAGCAACGCCGAACAGGCCGCGGTGGATTCGAACAGGCCATGCAGGTAGGTGCCCATGACGTTCCCGTCGACGCTGCGGGCACCATCCGCGCGGCCATCGTCGAGCACCACCGCCGGCCGCGCCAGGGCTTCGCCACGGGTGACTCCGGCATGGATCTCGTAGCCCGACAGCGGCGCGTCCTCCAGGCTCAGGCGGCCCTGTACGTTGCGCAATTGCTTGTCCGCCTCCAGGGTCGTTTCCAACGCCAGCAGGCCGAGGCCAGCGCTGCTGCCGGCCGCGCCTTCCAGGCCGAGCGGATCGTGCAGGCGCTCGCCGAGCATCTGCAGGCCGCCGCAGATCCCCAGCAGGCGACCGCCGTAGCGCAGGTGACGGAGGATCGCCTCGTCCCAGCCACGCTCGCGCAGCGCCGCGAGGTCGGCGCGCACGCTCTTCGAGCCGGGCAGGACGATCAGGTCCGCCGACGGCAGCGCCTGGCCGGGGCCGACGAAGCTCAACTCGACCTGGGGGTGCAGGCGCAGCGGATCGAAATCGGTGTGGTTGCTGATCCTCGGCAGCACCGGCACCACCACCTTCAGGCGCGGCCCGACCTTGGCCGCCTGGCGCGTGTCGATGGCGTCCTCCGCCTCCAGGTGCAGGTCGCTGACATAGGGCAGCACGCCGAGCACCGGCTTGCCGGTGCGCGCCTCCAGCCAGTCGAGGCCGGGTTGCAGCAGGGCGATGTCGCCGCGGAAGCGATTGATGACGAAGCCTTTGACCCGCTCCCGCTCCGAGTCGGAGAGCAGTTCCAGGGTGCCGACCAGGTGGGCGAAGACCCCGCCGCGGTCGATATCGGCGACCAGGATCACCGGGCAATCCACCGCTTCGGCGAAGCCCATGTTGGCGATGTCGTTGGCGCGCAGGTTGATCTCCGCCGGCGAGCCGGCGCCCTCCACCATCACCACCCGGTAGGCGGCGGCGAGCCGCCCATGGGAAGCCAGCACCGCTTCCATCGCCACGCGCTTGTAGTCGTGGTAGGCGGCGGCGTCCATGCTGGTCACCGCGCGGCCATGGATGATCACCTGGGCGCCGATGTCGGTGTTCGGCTTGAGCAGCACCGGGTTCATGTCGGTGTGCGGCGCCAGCCGGCAGGCCTGGGCCTGGACCGCCTGGGCGCGGCCGATCTCGCCGCCGTCGGCGGTGACCGCGCTGTTCAGCGCCATGTTCTGCGGCTTGAACGGCACCACCGCGACGCCGCGCCGGGCCAGCCAGCGGCACAGCGCGGTCACCAGGGTGCTCTTGCCGGCGTCCGAGGTGGTGCCCTGGACCATCAGGGTCCGTCCGCGATCACTCATGAGCAGGCTCCTTGAAGCCGAGCAGCGCGGCATCGAGCCGGGCCCAGGCGGCCTCGTCGGCGGGCAGGCCGAGGCGCAGGCTGGCCGGCTGCTCGAATTGGCGGGTGAGGATGCCGCGCCGCGCCAGGTAGTCGTGCAACGCCGCGCAGCGTGGATCGACCAGGCGCTGGAACAGCGCGCTGCCGCCCGCCGGCGGCCAGCCGTGGCGGCGCAGCAGTTCCTCCAGGCGCTGGCTGGCGGCCAGCAGGCGCTCGCGCTGCTGGCGCTGTTGCTGGCGGTCGCGCAAGGCACTCTGGGCCACATGGCGCACCGGGCCATTGACCGTCCACGGACCGAGCTGCTCGGCCAGCGCCTGCAACAGCGGCCGTTCGCCGAGGGCGAAGCCGAGCCGCGCACCGGCCAGGCCGAAGAACTTGCCGAACGAGCGCAGCACGATCAATCCGGGCCGGTTGCTACAGGCCGCCAGGCTCGACTGCGGGGTACAGTCCATGAACGCCTCGTCGACCAGCAGCCAGCCGCCGCGACGTTGCAGGCGGGCATGCCAGGCCAGCAGCTCGGCGGGCTCGAAGACCCGCCCGGTGGGGTTGTTCGGGTTGACCACCAGCAGCACGTCGAGGCTGTCGAGATAGGGCTCGACCTCGGCCTCGCCGATCTCCCGCACCAGGTGCCCGGCCTGGCGCCAGGCGTGGGCGTGCTCGGCATAGCACGGCGACAGGACGCCGACCCGCCCGCCCCGCCGCAACCTTGGCAGGGCCTGGATCGCCGCCTGGCTGCCGGCCAGCGGCAATACCCGTTCGGCGCCGTAGTAGAGGCAGGCGGCGGCTTCCAGGCCGTCGTCGCTCTCCGGCAGGCGGGTCCAGGCCTGCTCGGGGATCGCCGGCAGCGGAAACGGCCAGGGCGCGATGCCGGTGGACAGGTCCAGCCAGTCCGCCAGCGGAATGTCGTAGCGGCGCGCCGCCTCGCGCAACCGCCCTCCGTGTTCAAGCATGCAGCCACCCCATGGCCCAGAGTCCGGCCAGCACCAGCAGCCAGAGCAGCACGCCCTGGCGCACCAGCGCCAGGGCCCGATAGATGTCGCGGCCCTGCGGCTGCGGGCCGCTGCCGAGGAGCGGCCGCTGGTGCAGCTCGCCGTGGTAGATCGCCGCGCCGCCCAGGGACACGCCCAGCGCACCGGCGCCGGCGGCCATCACCGGGCCGGCGTTGGGGCTGTCCCATTGCGGCGCCTGCTCTCGCCAGCAGCGCAGGGCCTGGCGGGTGCCGCCGAGCAGCGCGTAGGTCAGCGCCACCAGCCGCGCCGGCAGGTAGTTGAGGATGTCGTCGATCTTCGCCGCGGCCCAGCCGAAGCGCTCGAAGCGCGCGTTGCGGTAGCCCCACATCGCGTCCAGGGTATTGCTCAGGCGATACAGCACCACCCCCGGCGCGCCGGCCACGGCGAACCAGAACAGCGCGGCGTAGACCGCGTCGCTGCCGTTCTCCAGTACCGATTCGGTGGCCGCGCGGGCGACCCCGGCCTGGTCCAGCTCGCGGGTATCGCGGCTGACCAGGTAGCCGACACGTCGCCGCGCCTCGTCCAGGTCGCCGGCGCGCAAGGCCAGCGCCACCGGTTCGGCGTGCTCGCCGAGGCTGCGCAGGCCGAGCGCGGCGTACAGCGCCAGGGCCTGGACCAGCCAGCCGAGGTAGGGAAGTTCAGCGAGCGCCCAGGCCAGCAGGGTCAGCGGCAGTACCGCGAGGACCCAGGCGGTCACCCCGTGGCTGCGCCAGCCGACCCCGGGATCGCCCTCGCCGGCCAGGCGCGAGCGGTTGAAACGGCGCTCCAGGCGATCGGCCAGGCGGCCGAAGGCGACCAGCGGGTGCCAGCCCTGCGGCTCGCCGAAGCGCGCATCCAGCGCCACGCCGAGGATACCCAGCAGTGCGCTCATGCTCGCTCGCCCCAACGGTTCTGGTAGACCAGCTCGGCCAGCGGACGCGGTTCGCTCCAACCCTCCAGCGCCAGCATCGGCGCCGGGTAGAACTCCGCCACCGGGCCCAGGCAGAGCACCGCCACCGCCTCGCTGCCGGGCGGCAGGCCGAGCAACTCGCCCAGCGCGGCCGGATCGAACAGCGACACCCAGCCCATCCCCAGGCCCTCGGCGCGACTGGCCAGCCAGAGGTTCTGGATCGCGCAGGCGAGCGACGCCAGGTCCATCTGCGGCAGGGTCCGGCGACCGAACACATGGCGTTCGCGGTCGTCCATCAGGGCGGCGACCAGCAGTTCGGCGCAATCCAGCACGCCCTCGACCTTGAGCCGCATGAACTCGTCGGAGCGCTCGCCGAGGGCTTCGGCGGTGCGTCCGCGTTCCTCCTCGACCAGCCCGTGGATGGCCCGGCGCAACGCCGGCTCGGTGATACGGATGAAGCGCCAGGGTTGCATCAGGCCGACGCTGGGCGCCTGGTGTGCGGCCTCCAGCAGCCGCGCGAGCAGCTCCGGCGCCACGCTGCCGCCGCTGAAGTGGCGCATGTCGCGGCGCTCGGCGATGGCCCGGTAGACGGCGGCGCGTTCCGTGGCGCTGAAGGCGTGGGAAGAATCGGACATGTCAGTCGGCGTCTCGCGCGGGCGCCAGCAACGCAGCGGCGGCCTGCGGGTTGGAAGGCAGGTAGAAATGGATATAGGAAGCCGTCAGCCGGCCAAGACGGAACACCGCCTCCGCCGTGTTCCGGCCGTTCGGGCAGACGCCACGGGCCAGAGGCTCGACGGCGCAGTCGAGGGTCGAGTGATGGAAGGTATGCCCGCGCAGCCGCCCTTCCGGCAGCTCGACCTCCTGCAAGGCCAGGGCGGTCAGGCGCTTCTGCAGGCGCGCCCGGCCCGGCAGCAGGCCGAGCAGTTCGCCGCGCTCGCCGTCGGCGTCTTCCAGGCAGTCGAGCAGGTAGAGCATGCCGCCGCACTCGGCCAGCAGCGGCTTGCCGGCGGCATGGTGGGCTCGGATCGCCTCGGCCATGGCGCGATTGCCCTGCAGGCGCCCCAGGTGCAGTTCGGGATAGCCGCCCGGCAGGTACAGGCTGTCCACGGCGGGCAACGCCTGGTCCTGCAGCGGCGAGAAGAACGCCAGTTCGGCGCCGAGTTCGCGCAGCAGGTCGAGATTGGCCTGGTAGAGGAAGGCGAACGAGGCGTCGCGGGCCACGCCGATGCGCACGCCTTCCAGGCTACGTTGCAGCGGCGCCGGAGCGGGCACCTCGAAGGTCACCGGCTCCGGCAGGTCGGTCTCGGCGCTGGCCCGCAAGGCGTCGGCGGCGGCGTCCAGGCGCACATCGAGATCGGCCAGTTCCTCGGCCTGGACCAGGCCCAGGTGGCGGCTCGGCAATTCGAATTCGGCCGAGCGCGGCAGACCGCCGAACCAGCGCATGCCGGGCGGCAGGCAATCGCGCAGGATGTCGCTGTGGCGTTGGCTGCCGACGCGGTTGCCGAGCACTCCGGAAAACGGCAGGTCCGGCTGGAAATGCGCCAGGCCGTAGGCCAGGGCGCCGAAGGTCTGGGCCATCGCCGCGCCGTTGATCACTCCCAGCACCGGCACGCCGAAACGCCGCGCCAGGTCTGCCGCCGAGGGGTTGCCATCGAACAGGCCCATCACCCCTTCGATGAGGATCAGGTCGGCCTCGCCGGCGGCCCGCGCCAGCAGGCGTCGCGCTTCGGCCTCGCCGACCATCCACAGGTCGAGCTGGTAGACCGGCGCGCCGGAGGCGCGGGCGAGGATCATCGGGTCGAGGAAGTCCGGCCCGCACTTGAACACCCGCACCCGTCGCCCCTGACGCGCATGCAGGCGGGCCAGGGCGGCGGTGACGGTGGTCTTGCCCTGGCCGGAGGCCGGGGCGGCGATCAGCAGGGCCGGACAGCGTGCCTGGGTCATGGGCGAAGCGTCTCCGCGCACGGCGCCGGCATCAGAACTCCACTCCTTTCTGCGCCTTGATCCCGGCCTTGAACGCGTGCTTGACCAGGCTCATCTCGGTCACCGTGTCGGCGGCCTCGATCATCCCCGGCTGCGCGCCGCGGCCGGTCACCACCACATGCTGCATGGCCGGGCGCGCCTGGATGTCGGCGAGGACCCTGTCCAGTTCCAGGTAGCCGTGCTTGAGGGCGATGTTCAGTTCGTCCAGCACTACCAGGCCAACGTCCGGGTCGGCCAGCAATTGCGCGGCGACCTTCCAGGCCGCCTCGGCCTTGGCGATGTCGCGCTGGCGGTCCTGGGTCTCCCAGGTGAAGCCCTCGCCCATCACGTGATAGCTGACTTCCTCGGGGAAGCGCCGGAAGAAGGCTTCCTCGCCGGTGCTGGCGGCGCCCTTGATGAACTGCACGACACCGACCTTCATGCCATGGCCCAGGGCCCGCGCGACCATACCGAAGGCCGAGCTGCTCTTGCCCTTGCCGTTGCCGCTATGCACCAGGAGCACGCCGCGTTCGTCGCGGGCCTGGGCGATCTTCTCGTCGACCACGGCCTTCTTGCGCTCCATCCGCTCGCGGTGGCGCTGGTCCTTCTCGGGGGATTCGTTCATCGTCGATCACTCCTTGCGGCGACGCGGCCGCGCCGTCGCCTTGTTCATTCGAAATACCCGGCCTCACAGAGCCTGGTAGCGCACGCTGAGGTAGACCGCCTGGCCAGGCTGGTTGTAGCCATACGCGGTTTCGTAGTCGGCACCGAACAGGTTGGCGATCCGGCCCTGCAGGCGCCATTCGTCGTTCAGCCGGTACTCGCTGCGCAGGTCGAGGGTGGCGTAGCCGCCCAGGCGCACCTCGTTGGCCGGGTCATCATAGCGTCGGCCTTCGGCGTGCACGCTGGCGCCCAGCGAAAGACGCTCGAAGCGCCGGTCCAGTTCCAGGTTGAACATCCGCCGCGCCCGGCGCGGCAGCTCGTTGCCGTCGTTGACGCCGCCGGAACGGTTTTGCGGGTCGAGGAAGGTCGCGTTGGCGTTCCAGTCCCAGCCCAGCCACTGGCTGCCGAGGACCAGTTCGACGCCACGGATGCGCGCTTCGTCGATGTTGTTCGGCTGCCCCCAGGGGCGCCCCGGCGCCGGACGCGGATCGTTGCCGATCAGGTCGTCGACGTTGGTACGGAAGGCATTCACCGCCCAGTGCCCCCAGCCATGCGTACCGCTCAGCCCGACTTCCAGGCTGCGCGAAGTCTCGGCGTCCAGGTCGGGATTGCCGTAGTCGGGGTAGTAGAGTTCGTTGAAGGTCGGCGCCTTGAACGCCGTGCCGTAGCTGACGGTGAAGCGCAGCGCGTCGCTCAGCGCGTAGCCCCAGGCGGCGCTGCCGGTATCGTGCACGCCGAACTGCTGGTTGTCGTCGCGGCGCAGGCTCAGTTGCCAATCCTGGCGACCGTACCGGCCGAGGTACTGGGCGAACCAGCCTTTGTTCAGCCGCGAGTCGACGCTGAAGGCTTCGCTGCTGCTGATCTCGTCCTTCTGCCAGTCGTAGCCGAGGGTCAGCACATGGCCTTCGGCCAGGGTCAGGTCGTTCTGCCAGGACAGGCTGTCGCGACGGGTATCGAAGCGCGAGTAGAAACGGCCATCCTGATAGGCATCAGCCTTGTCCTCGCTGCGCCCGGCCTGGAGGGTCACCAGCCAGGGATCGAACGGAGTGAAGCGGGCACGGCCGCCGACCAGGTTCTGCTCGCCGTCGGCGTTGGCATTGAAACCGGAGTTGCCGAAGACCTGGTCATAGTCGTTGTGCGACTTGGCCCTGAGCAGGGTGCCGTCGAGTTCCAGGCCATTGTCGAAGCGATAGCCGCCGCGCAGGTTGCCGGACAGGTTGCGGTAGCCGTCGCGGTCTGGCTCATAGCCCGCAGTACCGGCGCGCTTGGTATTGATCCCCGCCGTATCGAAGCTGCTCACCCCGAGGCTGTACCAGCCGTTGCCGGCGCCGCCGCTGACCCCGGCGCTACCCTCCAGGGTCTGATGGGTGCCGTAACCGGCGGAGAAGAACGGCTTGGCGCCCTGGCCGTCGCCGCGCCGGGTGAAGATCTGGATCACCCCGCCGATGGCCTCCGAGCCGTACAGGCTGGAACGCGGCCCGCGGACCACCTCGATGCGCTCGATCAGCTCCACCGGCAAATCCTGGAACGCGGTGAGGCCGGCGCTGGCCGAGCCGACCTTGATGCCGTCGATCAGCACCAGCACATGGTCGGACTCGGTGCCGCGCAGGAACAGCGTGGTGTTCTTGCCGAAACCGCCGTTGTTCGCCAGCGACACGCCGGGTACCTGGCGCAACAGCTCCGGCACGCTGCGCGCCTGGCTGCGCTCGATATCCTCGCGGTCGATGACGCTCACCGCCGCCAGGCTCTGGGAAGCGGTCTGGGCGGTACGGGTGGCGGTCACCACCTGGTCGGCAAGGCTGACCGGTTCGGCCAGACTCAGGGAAGACGCGCCGCACAGCGCCACGGCTGCCGGGGTCAGGAAAACTCTGTTCATGCTCTGCGCTGCTCCGTCGCTCTCACCCGCGCGACCTGGGTTGAGGCAGACGGAGGACGAAGCGACGGCAGGAGACGTCCGACAGCGCCCTCCGCGATGCCGTGGGTGCGTCAGGCCGGTCTCCGGGCTCGCGAGCGAAGCGCTGGACGCTTCCAGCCGCGCCTTCCCATGCCGGAGCACAGTGGTCATCGAGCGGCTGTCTGATTCGCCTACCGTTGCGGGGGCAGCGCTGGCCTGGTTCCGACGGAACGCACCAGCTTCCCTGTTTCACCCCTTGCGGGGCACCTGTCGCAAGGCGCGCAGCTTAGTGGTTCGGGGCTTGCGCGGTCAATGTGGCCGGCCACCGCAGAACTAGCGCCCGGCTCCGGGGAGCGGGTCCGCGCGCAGCGCCGTCCCGGCCGGAGCATGGCTGCGGCACCACTGCCGCCAGGTGGCCTGCAACTGCACCAGCGCGGCGCCGGCCAGCTCGCCGCGTTCGCTGCCGGCCAGCGGGCTGGCGGCCAGGGCCTTGAGCAGGCGCGCGGTCGGCGGGTCGAGGGCGTGTTCACGCTCGGCCCGCGGGCCATCGCCCAGCAGCGCCAGGCGCAGGCGCCGCAGGTAACGGTCGCGGGCCTGCGCCAGGGACGCCGGGACCTCCTCCAGGCACTGCCGCAGGTAGAGCAGCTCGTCGCCGAAGTCGAGTCCCATCAGGCCGTCCGACCAGGGCTGGCGGCGCCCCTCCGGTAAACGGTCGTAGCGCTGCGCCAGGCGGATCAGGCGATCCGCGGTGCGCCCGCCGAACCAGGCCTCGGCCTGCGCCGGCGAGCGCAGGGTGAGCCGCGCCAGGTCGCCGAGGGTGGCCTGCAGCATGCGCCGGTAATGGCGTTCGCCCGGCCGCAGGCTGACCAGGTTGAACACCAGCACGGCGAAGGCCACCCCAAGCACCGTCGACAGGGCGTTGTTGAGGAAGTGCGCGAGGTCGTAGCTCATGCTGTTGCTCGGCGCGACGTTCTTCACGAAGAAGATGCAGAACGGCGAGGCGATCCCGGCCAGGCTCGCCCGGTTCACGCACAGCGCGGCGAAGAACAGCGGTACGCCCAGGCCCAGGCAGAGCAGCGGGAAGCCGTCCACGCCGGGCAGGTAGAACAGTGCGACGAAGCCGGCCAGCGGGATCGACAGGAGAATCCCGCGAAGGAAGTTCAGGCCGGCCTGGGCCGGGTTGTCGCGGCTGGCGAAGAGACTCAGCACCACGCCGGTGATCGACACCGCGCCCAACCCGCTCGGCCAGGCGCTGGCCAGCCAGAACGCGGCTACGCAGAGGAACGCCAGGGCGCTGCGCAGGCCGAACAGCACGCCGCGCTCGATGTCCCGGTGCCAGGCGATGGCGCCCGGCGCCTGGCGGGTGGGCGCGCCATAGACCAGCGCCTCGACGCTACGCCCGGCCGCCCTCGCCTCGCCGAGCAGGCGTTCGAGGCAGACCAGGCACAGGTGCAACTGTCCGTGCGCCGCGTCCAGCGCCAGGCGCAAGCGCTGCCGGCAGGCCTCGAACTCGGCCTGGCGGCCCTCGCGCAACAGTGCCTCGAGTTCTTCCAGCCAGGGCTGCAAGGCGTGCGCGCTGGCCGGATCGAGCAGCCTCCGCTCGCGAGCCACCTTGCGCGCCGCGCGCAGCAGGCCGAGCAGGTCGAGGCCAAGCACGCGCAAGGCCTGGGAACGGGCGCGGCCGAGCGCGCCCTCGAACCAGGCGTGGTCGCGCTGGGCGTCCGCCGCGGCGATCCGCCCCAGCGCCGCGAGCAGCTCGCCGCGTTCGTCGGCGCCGCGCAGCTCCGCCGCGGCCGCCTGCAAGCCGGCCTCCCAGGCCGCCTTGCCCTGGTTCGCCAACTGGCGTTCCAGGCGCCGCGGCCAGAGCAGCACATTCACCAGCGCCGCGCAGAGGATGCCCAGGCCGATCTCCGAGCAGCGGGCCACCGCCTGGTCGAACACCGTCGCCGGATCGGCGCTGGCCGGCAGGGCGACGATCGCCGCGGTGTAGCCGGCCAGGACGAAACCGTAGGACGCATGGTTGTGCAGCAGCGACGCGCCGGCGGTGCAGAACGCCAGCCAGAGCGCCATCAGCAGGAGGAAGGGCAGCGATGCCTGGCCATAGAGCGCGACCATGCCGATGGACACCAGCGCACCGGCGCAGGTGCCGATCAGGCGGAACATGCCCTTGGCCAGGACCATGCCGCTATAGGGCTGGCTGACCACGAACACCGTCATCAATGCCCATTGCGGCTGCTCCAGCTCCAGGCTGAAGGCCAGGTACAGGGCCAACCCGCCGGCCAGCAGGGCCTTCACGGCGAACTGCAGTTCGTGCAGGCGCGGGCACAGCAGCACCTGCACCAGGTCGGAGGAAAAGAAGGAAGGCTTGGCCATCGCGGACGCCCCGAAATACATGAGCGAGCGAATTATTAGCAAGCTAATTTTCTATTGTCCAGCCTCTCCGCGAACTTTCCGGAAGAGCGTTTCGCCCTGCGAAACATGCGCCACGGAGGCCCACTGAAGCCGACCAACACGCCTGCGCAGAAGGCGCCAACCGGCAGCGGCAGCCGCCGAACGTTCGTATACAATATCCCGCACGTTCCCAACGCCACGCAGGTTGCCCCGCTTGCCTCTCTCCATGCTCAACGCCCCTAACCTGGGCATCGCCCCCTCGGCCTCCGAGATCATCGCCAAGCACCTGCGCGAAGCGATCATCGCCGGGCATTTCGCCGAGGACGAACCGATCCGCCAGGACGACATCGCGCAACTCTTCAATGTCAGCAAGATTCCCGTCCGCGAGGCCCTCAAGCGCCTGGAGGCGGAAGGCCTGGTGCTGTTCCAGCGCAACAAGGGCGCGGTGGTGACGCGTATTTCCGAACCGGAACTGGCGCAGATGTTCGAAGTGCGGGTGCTGCTCGAGGCGCAGGCGATCCGCCTGGCGGTGCCGAACATGGACGAGACCACCTTCGCCCGCGCCGAGGCGATCTGCGCCGACTTCGTCGGCGAAGACAACGTCGGCCGCTGGGCCGAACTCAACTGGCAACTGCACGCCTGCCTCTACGAACCGGCACAGCGGCCGTTCCTGGTCAACCTGATCCGCTCCATCCACGACAAGCTGGAACGTTACCTGCGCATGCAGATGAGCCTGTCCGAAGGCAAGCAGCGCGCCGACCAGGAACACCGCGAGATCGTCGCCGCCTGTCGCGCCGGCGATGCCGAACGGGCCGCGGCACTGATCGAGGCACATATCGTCGGGGTCTGCCGGACCCTCTACGAACACCTGCCGAACCGCCCGGCCAGCACCTGAGCCGGGCCATCCCAGCTATGCCGCTTTCGTCATCCGCCTGAGCGAAAACCCTCAAGCGCCCCGCCCCGCCGAAACGCCACCCTGTGGCGCATTCCCCGGCACAGGCGAGGGCCACCATGCAACGCATCCGCATCATCGATTCGCATACCGGCGGCGAGCCCACCCGCCTGGTCATCGGCGGCTTTCCCGATCTCGGCCAGGGCGACATGGCCGAGCGCCGGCGCCTGCTCGGCGAGCGCCACGACGCCTGGCGCGCCGCCTGCATCCTCGAGCCGCGCGGCAGCGACGTACTGGTCGGCGCCCTGCTCTGCGCACCGGTCGATCCCGAAGCCTGTGCCGGAGTGATCTTCTTCAACAACAGTGGCTACCTCGGCATGTGCGGCCACGGCACCATCGGCCTGGTCGCCTCGCTGGCACACCTCGGGCGGATCGGTCCCGGCGTGCACCGCATCGAGACGCCGGTCGGCGAGGTCGAGGCGACCCTCCACGAGGACGGCTCGGTCAGCGTGCGCAACGTGCCGGCCTACCGCTACCGTCGCCAGGTCAGCGTCGAAGTGCCCGGCATCGGCCGGGTCAGCGGCGACATCGCCTGGGGCGGCAACTGGTTCTTCCTGGTCGCCGGACACGGCCAGCGCCTCGCCGGCGACAACCTCGACGCCCTCACCGCCTACACCGTCGCCGTCCAGCAGGCGCTGGACGACCAGGACATCCGCGGCGAGGACGGCGGCGCCATCGATCACATCGAACTGTTCGCCGACGACCCCCACGCCGACAGCCGCAACTTCGTGCTCTGCCCCGGCAAGGCCTACGACCGCTCGCCCTGCGGCACCGGCACCAGCGCCAAGCTGGCCTGCCTGGCCGCCGACGGCAAGCTGCTGCCCGGCCAGCCCTGGCGCCAGGCGAGCGTGATCGGCAGCCAGTTCGAGGGGCGTTACGAATGGCTCGACGGCCAGCCCGGCGGGCGTATCGTGCCGACCATCCGCGGCCGCGCCCACGTCAGCGCGGAAGCCACCCTGCTGCTGGCGGACGACGATCCGTTCGCCTGGGGCATCCGCCGGTGAACGCCGAGGTCATCGTGGTCGGCGCCGGCATCGTCGGCAGCGCCTGCGCCCATGAACTGGCGCGTCGCGGCCTCGACGTACTGGTGCTGGACAGCCGCCGCGGCGGCGCCACCGCGGTGGGCATGGGGCACCTGGTGGCGATGGACGACAACCCGGCCGAACTGGCCCTCAGCGACTACTCGATCCAGGCCTGGCGCGCCTGGGCGGCGGAGTTGCCGGAGGATTGCGCCTATCGCGGCTGCGGCACCCTCTGGCTGGCCGCCGATGCCGCCGAACTCGCCGAAGCCGAGCGCAAGCGCCAGGCCCTGCTGGCCGCCGGCGTCGCCTGCGAGATGCTCGACGCCGCGCGCCTGCGTGACCTGGAACCGGTCTTGCGGCCAGGCCTCGCCGGCGCCCTGAAGGTGCCGGGCGACGGCATCCTCTACGCGCCCAACGCGGCGCGCTGGCTGCTCGAACGAGCCGGCCCGCGCCTGCGTCGATTGCACGCCGAAGTCAGCGAAGTGGACGGCAGCCGCCTGCGCCTGGCCGACGGCCGCTGGCTGAGCGCCGAGGCGCTGGTGCTGGCCAACGGCATCCATGCCGGCGAGCTGTGCGCGGAGCTGCCGATCCGCCCGAAGAAAGGCCACCTGCTGATCACCGACCGCTATCCCGGCACCCTCCGCCATCAACTGGTGGAACTCGGCTATGTCAGCAGCGCCCACGCCAGCAGCGGTACCTCGGTAGCCTTCAACGCCCAGCCGCGCCCCACCGGGCAGATCTTCCTCGGCTCCTCGCGGCAGTTCGACACGCTCGACCCGCAGGTGGAAGGCCCGGTGCTGGCGCGCATGCTGCGGCGTGCCCTGGACTACCTGCCGGGGCTCGCCGGCCTCAATGCGATCCGTGCCTGGACCGGCTTCCGCGCCGCCACTCCGGACGGCCTGCCGCTGCTCGGCGAGCACCCGGCGCAGCCGGGCCTGTGGCTGGCGGTCGGCCACGAGGGCCTGGGCGTGACCACCGCGCCGGGCAGCGCGCGCCTGCTCGCCGCCCAGTTGTTCGGCGAAACGCCGCCGCTGGATCCCACGCCTTATCTGCCGCAACGCTTCCTCTCCAGCTCCGGGAGTGCCCGGCCATGATCGAACTGTTCATCGACCGGCGTCCGCTGCGGGTCGCCGTCGGTACCAGCGTGGCGGCCGCCCTCGCCCTCGGCGGCGACGGCTGCTCCCGCAGCGCGGTCGGCGGCGGGCGGCGCGCGCCGTTCTGCGGCATGGGCGCGTGCCAGGAATGCCGGGTATCGATCGACGGTCGGCGACGCCTGGCCTGCCAGACCGTCTGCCAACCCGGCATGCGCGTGGAGACCCAGGCATGAGCGCCGACTACGACCTGCTGATCGTCGGTGCCGGCCCCGCCGGCCTGGCCGCAGCGCTGGCCGCCGCGCCGAGCGGCGCGCGCATCGCCCTGGTCGACGACAACCCGGCCGCCGGCGGACAGATCTGGCGCGACGGCCCACGTGCCAACCTGCCGCCGCGTGCCCATCAGATGCGTCAACGCCTGGCCGGGCACACCAATGTCGAGCACTTCCCGGCGACCCGGGTGGTCGCCTGCGGTCCCGGCAGGCGCCTGTTGCTGGAAGACCCGCAACGTGGCTGGCAGGTCGGCTACCGACGCCTGGTCCTCTGCACCGGCGCCCGCGAACTGCTGCTGCCGTTTCCCGGCTGGACCCTCCCCGGCGTCACCGGCGCCGGCGGCCTGCAGGCGTTGGCCAAGGGCGGCCTGCCACTGGCCGGCCAGCGCCTGGTGGTGGCTGGCTCCGGCCCGCTGCTGCTGGCCAGCGCCGCCAGCGCCAGCCAGTGCGGGGCGCGCCTGCTGCGCGTCGCCGAACAGGCGCCGGCGAGAACCCTGGCCGCCTTCGCCGTACGCCTCCCGCGCTGGCCCGGTAAGCTGTGGCAGGCCGCCGGCCTGTTCGCCCGTAGCTACCGCGCCGACAGCTACGTGCTCGCCGCCCTCGGCGAGGAGCGCCTGGAAGCCGTGCGCCTGCGCGAAGGCGGTCGGGTCCGCGAGATCGCCTGCGAACGCCTGGCCTGCGGCTTCGGCCTGGTGCCCAACGTGCAACTCGGCCAGGCCCTCGGCTATCGCCTCGACGGCCAGGCGCTCGCCGTCGACGAATGGCAGGCCGGCAGCCTGCCCGACCACTACGCCGCCGGCGAATGCACCGGCTTCGGCGGCAGCGAACTGGCCCTGGTGGAAGGCGCCATCGCCGGCCATGCCGCCGTCGACGAGCGCGACGCGGCTCGCCGCCTGTGGCCACGACGGCGACGCTGGCAGGGCTTCGCCGACACCCTGGCGCGACACTTCGCCCTGCGTGCCGAACTGCGTGAACTGGCGGAGGCGGATACCCTGGTCTGCCGTTGCGAAGACGTCCCCTTGGCCGCGCTGGCCGGGCATGCCGGCTGGACCGAGGCCAAGCTGCACAGCCGTTGCGGCATGGGCGCCTGCCAGGGGCGGATATGCGGCAGCGCCGCGCAATTCCTGTTCGGCTGGACGCCTCCGGCGCCGCGTCCGCCGTTCAGCCCGGCGCGCCTGGAGACCCTGGCCCGCTGGCAGGGCGACGCCGGCTAGCGACGCTCGGCGCGATACAGCCAGCCGAGGCCGGCCAGCGACAGCAGCAGGCCACCCAGCAGCATGGGTGTCAGCGGCTCGGCGAACATCCAGTGCGCCCATAGCAGGGTCAGCGCCGGGCTCAGGTACAGCGCCGCGCTGCCGCCCTGTGCGGAAAGATGGCGCAGGCCCAGCCAGTACAGGCCGTAGCCGCCGAAGGTGGGCAGCAGCACCAGCCAGGCGAGCCCGAACAGGAATCCGCCAGACAGCGGCGGCCGCAGGCTACCCTCCGCCAGCGCCAGGCCGGCGAACGCCGGCAGCGCGGCGCCGATCTGCACGAACAGCACCACGGCCAGCGATCCCGGCGCATCGTCCCAGCGCTTCTGCAACAGGGTGGCCAGGGCCAGCGCCAGCATGCCCAGCAGCGGCAGGCCGTAGGCCCAGCCCGGCGCCCGCCCCAGCGCCAGCGCCGCATGCCCGGCCCAGAGCACCCCGGCGACGCCCAGGGCGATCCCCGGCCACTGCCCCGGCCGCGTTCGCTGCCCCGGCAGGACCAGCGCCAGCAAGGCCACCAGCAGCGGCAACAGGTCGGCCATCAGCGCCGCCACGCCCGGCGAGACGCCGAGTTCGATGGCCTTGGCGATCGGCGCTATGTAGCCCGCGTAGGCCAACGCCCCGATCAGCGCCTGGCGCCGCCACTGGCGCGCCGACAACCGGCGCAGCCCGGCCCAGGCGAAGGGCAGCAGCAGCGCCAGGCAGACGGCGAAACGCCAGAAGCTGGTGAGGAACACCGGCGCCTGTTCCATGGCATAGCGGTAGCCGACGAAGCCGGAACTCCAGGCCAGTACCATGCCCAGTTGCACGGCCAGCAGGCGGGTCGCCCCGGGCATCGCTCGCGGGGTGCAGGTGGTCGCGCGCATCGCTCGCCTCCGTCGGTCAGGTTCGAGTCGAGGCTAGGCGGCCTCCGCCGCTACTATCAAACGAAACTATCTGCACCAGTCATGCAGGAAATCGGAACCATGAGCGCCAACCTGGATATCGAGCTGCTGCGTACCTTCCATGCCATCCTGCGCTTCGGCCGTTTCCTCGCCGCGGCCAGCCACCTCAACCGCAGCCCCTCGGCGGTGAGCACCCACGTCCGGCGCCTGGAGGAACTGGCCGGCGGCCGGCTGTTCGAGCGCGACAACCAGTCGGTGCGGCTGACCCCGCTGGGGCAGCGGTTCCAGCGCCAGACCGCCGAGCTGCTGGAGACCCACGACCGCGTGCTCGCCGGGTTGCGCAGACGGGAAGAGCCGCTGCGGGTGCGCTTCGGCATTTCCGAGGAATACGCCGGCAAGCTGCTCGGCCGTCTCCTGCCGCGCCTCGGCGCGGAACTGCCGGCGCTGGAGCTGGAGGTGCTCACCGACGCCAGCGGCAGGCTGGCCGGACGCCTGCGGCGCGGCCAGTTGGACCTCGCCCTGCTGGTGCAAGCGCAAGACGAAACCCCGTACGACGGGCACTCCCGCGAGATCGGCGGCACCCAGCCGGTGTGGGTCGCCGGCCACGGCCTGCGGATCGACCCGCAACGCCCGCTGCCGCTGGCCCTGCACGGCCAGGGTTGTCCCTATCGGCAGGCGCTGCTGGAAGCCCTCGGCGCGACGGGCCGGCGCTGGCGCACGGTGGTCAGCAGTCCCGGCGCGGCGGCGCTGGAAGCAGCCATCGAAGGCGGCCTGGCGATCGGCGTGATCGACCGTGCGCGGGTCGGCCCGACGATGCGCGTGCTGGGGCCGGCGGAGGGCTTCGCCGAACTGCCCGCCCACCGCATTCGCCTGGCCTTCGCCCCGGGAGAGCGGCCGCCGGCGCTGGAGCGCCTCGGCGAACTGATCGCCGAGGAGTTCCGGCTCTGAGCCGCTACAGCGCCGGGCGCTAGACCCGCAGGCGGTGGCCGTCTGTCAGTCTCCGGCAGCAGTCGCTCACTGCGCGGCGATGCTTTCCCGTTCACGCCACTCGCGCAGCAACGCCTGGCGCCGGCGCCGCCCTCGATGTGCGCGCCCTGCTGTCGCAGGGTGGCGATATCGCGGTAGAGCGTGCGCAGGCTGATCCCCAGTTCGCCGGCAAGCACACGCCCGGCCACCGGGTAACGATGCCGGCGCAAAATCTGCAGCAGGTCGAGCAGGCGCTGGCTACGGGACAGGGCGCCGACTCACAGTTGCTCCAGGCAGTCGCGAGCGTGGTCGTCGAGGGGGACGAAGACCAGCAGGCGATCGCCGTTCTTCGGCGCCGACCACCAGTTGGTCTGCTGCAGTTCGAATTCGCCGCAGCGCGCATGACGGAAGCGCTTGAGCTGGTTTTCGATACCCATCACCTCATTGCGCCGCCAGATCTCGCGGAACTCCGCCGAAACCTCCAGGCAGCGCTGCAACTGCCGCTCCCACAGCGGATCGCCCATGCGCTCGACCATTGCCGCGCGGAAGAAGCCGACCATCCGCGGCAACGCCTCCTCGCGGTTGGCCATGCAGTAGCGCCAGCGCTCGTGGGTCAGCGCCAGGTAGATGCAGTTGCGGTCTTCCTCGGGGATCTCCGCCAGGTCGATGCCCACCAGCCGGCAATAGGCGCGGTTGTAGCCGCGGATGTCGAAACGGGCGTTCTGCACCATGGCCGGCAACGGGTCGAGGGCATCGAGGATGGCCTGGGTGGCGGCCGAAGGCTTCTCGCAGACCACCCGCCGCGCCGAGGTCGGCGCGGCCAGCCCGGCGAGGTTGAACAGGTGGTGGGTTTCCGTCTCGTTGCACAGCAGGGCCCGGGCGATGGCTCCGATCACCTGCTCCGAGGCGCGTACCGCGCGGCCCTGCTCCAGCCAGGTGTACCAGGTCACGCCGACCCCGGCGAGCTGCGCCACCTCCTCGCGACGCAGGCCCGGCGTGCGTCGGCGGCCGAGGCGGGAAATGCCGACCCGCTGCGGCTCGATGCTTTCCCGCCGGCGGCGCAGGAAGGCCCCCAGCTGTTCGGCGCGGGACGGCTGCGCGGGGCTTTCCGCAGCGTGGCTGGCAGGGGCGTCGAGGGGCATGGCGAAGTCCTCCGGAGGGCAGACGGGTAGCGCCAATACCAGGATAAGCAAGAACTGGTACCGGGTTAGCCAGAAGCGCATGCTGCCAGCCCACTCCCTTCCGCACAAGGACTCCGCCCATGCCCAGCACCGTCTCGTCGTCGCGGCTCGGCCTCGCCGGGCTCTGCATCCTGCTGGCGGGGCAACTGTTGCCGATGATCGATTTCTCCATCGTCAACGTCGCCCTCGACGCCCTCGCCCATTCCCTCGGCGCCAGCGAAACCGAACTGGAACTGATCGTCGCCGTCTACGGCGTGGCCTTCGCCGTGTGCCTGGCGATGGGCGGCCGGCTTGGCGACAACTACGGCCGTCGCCGCCTGTTCGATCTCGGCGTCGCCCTGTTCGCCGTCGCCTCGTTGCTTTGCGGGCTGGCCGGTTCGGTCTGGCTGCTGCTGGTGGCGCGCGCCCTGCAGGGCGTCGGCGCGGCGCTGATCGTGCCGCAGATCCTCGCCACCCTGCATGTCAGCCTCAGCGGCCACGCGCATTCCCGCGCGCTGGCCGCCTACGGCGCCATCGGCGGCCTGGCCTTCGTCGTCGGCCAGGTGCTCGGCGGCTTCCTGGTCTCCGCCGACATCGGCGGCCTCGGCTGGCGCAGCGTGTTCCTGATCAACCTGCCGATCTGCCTCGGCATTCTCCTTTGCAGCCGCCGCTGGGTACCGGAGACCCGCGCCGAGCATGCCGCCCGCGTCGACGCGTCGGGCACCCTGCTGCTCGCCGCGCTGATCCTCTGCCTGCTGCTGCCGCTGGCTCTCGGCCCATCGCTGCACTGGTCCTGGCCCTGCGCCCTGCTGCTGGCGGCGGCGGTGCCGCTGCTGGCCTGGCTGTGGCGCACCGAGCTGCGCCAGGAACGCCGCCAGGCCTGGCCGTTGCTGCCGCCGTCGCTGCTGCGCCTGCCGAGCATCCGCTTCGGCCTGTTGCTGGCGATCCTGTTCTTCGCCTGCTGGAGCGGCTTCATGTTCGCCCTTGCCCTGGCCCTGCAGGCCGGCGCCGGTCTCTCGCCGGTGCAGGCCGGCAATGCCTTCATCGCCCTCGGCGCCTCCTACTTCGTCTCGGCGCTGCTCACCGCCCGGGTGGCGGCGCGGATCGGCCCGGTACGCCTGCTGCTGCTCGGCTGCGTCATCCAGATGTGCGGCCTGCTCGGCCTGATGCTGACCCTGCAACGGGTCTGGCCGCAGCCGGGCATCCTCAACCTGGCGCCGGCGACCCTGGTGATCGGCTTCGGCCAGGCGTTCATCGTCAGCAGCTTCTTCCGCATCGGCCTCTCGGAGGTGCCGACCGCCCAGGCCGGCGCCGGCAGCGCCATGCTCGCCACCGTCCAGCAGGCCTCCCTCGGCCTCGGCTCGGCGCTGCTCGGCGCGGTGTTCGCGCACAGGCTGGAGCGCCATGGCGACTACCTGGAAGCGACGCAGACGACCCTGGCCGTCGAGTTCGTCCTGATGACGCTGCTGCTCGGCGCCACCTGCCTCTTCTACCTGCGCCGCGTGCGCACGGTGCCATTGCGCTGCGACTCGCCGGGCAACTGAGGCGCGCGGCCGGGCCCTGTTCCCGGCCGCCGGCGCCCCGTATGCTGGCGCGGTCCCCCAGCCAGGCCTTCGCCCCGATGCACGACCTGCTCGCCGCCCCGCCCCCCGCCGACCTCGCCAGCCTGCTGGCCAGCCTGCGCCAGGTCGAGGCGCTGCTCGACGCCATGCCCGGCGTGGTGTTCTTCGTCAAGGACGAGCGCGCCCGCTACGTCCTGGTCAACCGCACCCTGGCACGCCGCTGCGGCGTGAAGGACAAGGCCGAACTGCTCGGCCGCAGCGCCGACGAGGTCTTCCCTTCCAGCCTCGGTCCGCTCTATGCCGAGCAGGATCGGCGCGTGCTGCGCGGCGGCGCGACGCTGGAGAACCAGTTGGAGCTGCACCTCTATCCCGGTCGCCAGCCGGGCTGGTGCCTGACCCACAAGCAGGCGCTGCGCGATGCCGACGGGGCGATCATCGGCATGGCCGGCATCTCCCACGACCTGCCGGCGGCGCAGTCGGCGCACCCGGCCTACGGCCGGCTGGCGGCGGTGGACGCGCATATCCGCGAGCACTACGACCAGCCGCTCAGCCTCGCCGATCTCACCGCCATCGCCGGGCTCTCGGTGGCGCAACTGGAGCGTCACTGCAAGCGCATCTTCCAGCTCACCCCACGGCAGATGATCCACAAGGCGCGGCTCGGCGCCGCCTCGCAACTGCTCGCCGGCGACGCGCCGATCACCGAGATCGCCCTGCGCTGCGGCTACACCGACCACAGCGCCTTCAGCCGCCAGTTCAAGGCGCTCACCGGACTCTCGCCGAGCCAATACCGCGAGACCCATCGCCAGCCCCGAAAAGCGTAACGCCTCGCCCCGCCAGGGGGCGGCGGTAGCAATCCTGCTCCCTTTTGTAACACCGCCGGCCGCGTCCGAGCGGGGCGCAGTCCGGCGCGGCATGGCACAGCGACGCGCCAGCCAAAGCGGTCGCGCTCCAGCGAAAGATTTTTTATCGGCGTCGGACGAGGTTCTGGCACAGCCATTGCTCGCTTAAAATATCGTATACGAAATCACAAATACGAGATGTGCCGCCCTTCCGCTCAACCGCATCGCCAGAGGCCCCCATGAATACCAAGAAGACCCTTGCCCTAGCCCTCACCGCTGCCCTGGGCTGTTCCCTCGCCGGTCTCGCCCAGGCCGACAAGCTCGACGACATCATCGAGTCCGGCAAGCTGCGCTGCGCCGTCACCCTGGACTTTCCGCCGATGGGCTCGCGCGATGCGCAGAACAACCCGGTGGGCTTCGACGTCGATTACTGCAACGACCTGGCGAAGGCCCTGGACGTCAAGGCGGAGATCGTCGAGACGCCCTTTCCCGACCGCATCCCGGCACTGGTATCGGGTCGCGCCGACGTGATCGTCGCGTCCACCTCGGACACCCTGGAGCGGGCCAAGACCATCGGCATGAGCATCCCCTACTTCGCCTTCGTCAAGGTGGTACTGACCCGCGAGGACACCGGCATCGCCAGCTACGAGGACCTCAAGGGCCGCCCGGTCGGCGGCACCGCCGGCACCTTCGAGGCGCTGGCCCTGGAGAAGGACAGCAAGGCCTGGGGCGACGCCAAGGGCAGCTTCCGCGCCTACCAGTCCGAGGCCGACACCGCCCTGGCGATCAGCCAGGGGCATATCGACGCCACGGTCGTCTCTTCCACCGTCGCCGCCTCGTGGATCAAGTCGGGCAAGTACAAGGGCCTGAAGATCGCCGGTGACGCGCCCTATGACATCGACTACGTGGCCCTCGGCGCCAAGCGCAACGAATACGGCCTGCTCAACTACCTGAACCTGTTCATCAACCAGCAGGTGCGCACCGGCCGCTACGCCGAGCTGGCGCAGAAATGGGTCGGCGGCACGGCGCCGGAGCTGACCACCAGCGCGGTCTACCGCTGAAGCCGAGGGCGCGGTCCGCCGCCGGACCGCGCCGTTCCCCCCCGTCCTGGATGCGCCGATGAAGCACGCACACCTCATCGTTCCCCGTACCCTGGTCGCCGGCAGCGCGTCCGGCGAACTGCTGTACGCCCCGACCGGCCTGAGCTTCTGGGGCGGCGTCGACCCGCGCAGCGCGGAAGTGATCGACCGCCACCACCCGCTCAGCGGCCGCCATCTACACGGCAGGCTGCTGGCGATTCCCGGCGGGCGCGGCTCCTGCACCGGCAGCAGCGTACTGCTGGAACTGATCCTCGGCGGATGCGCGCCGGCGGCGATCCTCCTGCGCGAACCGGACGAAATCCTCGCCCTCGGCGCGATCGTCGCCGAGGAACTGTTCGGCCGCTCGCTACCCATCGCCTGTCTCGGCGAGCGCTTCGACGAACTCGCCGCCTATCCCTGGGCGCGCCTGGCCGACGGTCGCCTGGAACTCCACCGCGATGCCCCGCCGCCGCTGGAGGCCCGGCCCGCCGAAGCGCTGGCGACCGATGCCGGCCCGCGACTGGACGCCTTCGACCAGGCCCTGCTCGCCGGCGAACACGGCGAAGCCGCGCGCCTGGCGATGCGCATCGTCCTGCGCATGGCGGCGTTGCAGGGCGCGCAACGGCTGGTCGAGATCCAGCGCGCGCACATCGACGCTTGCATCTACACCGGCCCGGCCGGCCTGCGCTTCGCCGAGACCCTGCGCGACCTCGGTGCCCGGGTGCGGGTACCGACCACCCTCAACGCCATCTCCGTGGACCAGCGCCGCTGGCGCGAACAGGGCGTACCCGCCGCCCTCGGCGAGCCAGCCGCGGCCCTGGCCCAGGCCTATCTCGACATGGGCGCGCAGCCCAGCTTCACCTGCGCGCCCTACCTGCTCGACGACAGCGCGCGTGCCGGCGAACAGATCGTCTGGGCCGAGTCCAACGCGGTGCTCTTCGCCAACAGCGTGCTCGGCGCACGCACCAACAAGTACGCCGACTTCATGGATATCTGCTGCGCCCTCACCGGTCGCGCGCCGCTGGCCGGCTGCCACCTCGACGAGCAGCGCCAGGCGCGGGTACTGATCGAAGTGGAAGACCTCGGCAGCGTCGACGATGCCTTCTACCCTACCCTCGGCTACCTCTGCGGCCTGCTCTGCGACGGACAGATCCCGGCGATCGACGGCCTGCGGCAGCGGCAGCCGGACCGCGACGCGCTCAAGGCCTTCGGCGCGGCGCTGGGCACCAGTTCCTCGGTGCCGATGTTCCACGTCATCGGCGTCACCCCGGAAGCCCCTGACCTGGCCAGCGCCTTCGGCGGCCGCGCGCCGCGGCGGACCCTGCGGGTCGGACGCGAGCGCCTGCGCGACGCCTGGCGCGAGCTGGACAGCGCCGGCGAGACGCGGATCGACCTGGTGGCGCTGGGCAACCCGCACTTCTCCGCCAGCGAATTCGCCCAGCTCGCCGCGCTCTGCCACGGCCGCCGCAGACACCCGGAGGTAGCGCTGGTGATCACCAGCAGCCGGCAGGTCGTCGCCCAGGCCGAAGCGGCCGGGCACCTGGCGACGCTGCAGGCGTTCGGCGCGCGGCTGGTCACCGACACCTGCTGGTGCATGCTCGACGAACCGCTGGTACCGCCGGGCGCGCGCACCCTGATGACCAACTCCGCCAAGTATGCCCACTACGCCCCCGGACTGGTCAGCCGCCAGGTGCGCTTCGCCGGCCTCGCCGGCTGCGTCGAGGCCGCCGTCGGCGGACGGGCCCCCGCCGGGCTGCCCGCCTGGCTGAGCGAGGACTGCTGATGTTCGACTACACCTTCCACTGGCGCTCGGCGTTCAACGCCCTGCCGGAGATGCTCGCCGGCAGCCTGGTGACGCTCCAGGTCACCGCGCTGTCGATGCTCTTCGGCATCCTCATCGCCCTGCTCCTGGCCTTCGCCCGGCTCGGCGGCAACCGCCCGCTGCGCGCCGCCGCCGGGGCCTGGATCTCCATCGCGCGGAATACCCCGGCGCTGTTCCAGATCTACATCCTCTACTTCGGCCTGGGCTCCTTCGGCCTGCACGTCAGTTCCTGGTTCGCCCTGCTCGCCGGGGTCACCTTCAACAACGCCGGCTACCTCGCCGAGACCTTCCGCGGCGGCCTCCAGGCGGTGCCCGAGACCCAGTTGCGGGCGGCCCGCTCGCTGGGCATGAGCGCGCCGCAGGCCTATCGCCTGGTGGTGATCCCGCAGCTGCTGCGAGTGGTGTTCTACCCGCTGACCAACCAGTTGGTCTGGGCCATGCTGATGACCTCCCTCGGCGTGGTGGTGGGCCTGACCAACGACCTCACCGGCGTCACCCAGGCGCTCAACGTCAAGACCTTCCGCACCTTCGAATACTTCGCCCTGGCCGCCGTCCTCTACTTCGCCATGGCCAAGCTGCTGGTGCTGGCCGCCCGCCTGCTGGGCTGGCGCCTGTTCCGTTACTGAGGGGAATGCCGTGTTCACCACCAGCCTCACCGCCAACGACCTGCTGTTCCTCCTGCAAGGCGCCTGGACCACCCTCGCCATCACCGCCATGGCGATGCTGATCGGCACCCTGCTGGGCGTCGTCTTCGGCCTGCTCCGCGCCCTGCTGCCACGCGCCAGCCTGCCACTGGCGGCTCTGCTCGACGTATTCCGCAGCGTGCCGCTGCTGATCCAGTTCGTCCTGCTCAATTCCTTCAAGAGCATCCTCGGCCTCGACTGGAGCGCCTTCGCCGTGGCCTGCCTGGTGCTCGGCGTGTACGCCGCCGCCTACTGCACCGAGGTGGTCCGCGGCGGCGTCCTCTCGGTGCCGCCGAGCGTGCGCCGGGCCGCGCGTTCGCTGGGCCTGAGCTACCGCCAGGACCTGTTCCACATCGTCCTGCCGATGGCCGCCCGGGTGGCCTTCCCCGGCTGGGTCAACCTGACCCTGTCGGTGATGAAGGACACCTCGCTGGTGCTCTGGATCGGCATCGTCGAACTGCTGCGCGCCTCGCAGACCATCGTCACGCGCATCCAGGAACCGCTCTTCGTGCTCTGCATCGCGGGGCTCGTCTATTACCTCATGAGCTGGGTGGTCGCGCGACTCGGCGCCCGGCTGGAACGGAGATGGCAGCAATGATCGAGATCAGCGGCGTGCACAAGGCCTACGGCCAGTTCGAGGTGGTCAAGGGCGTCGACCTGAGGGTGGACAAGGGCGAGGTGCTGTCGATCATCGGCGGCTCCGGTTCCGGCAAGTCGACCCTGCTGATGTGCATCAACGGCCTGGAGCCGATCCAGCGCGGCAGCATCCGCGTCGACGGCATCGACGTGCATGCCCGCGGCACCGACCTCAACCGCCTGCGGCGGAAGATCGGCATCGTCTTCCAGCAGTGGAACGCCTTCCCCCACCTGACCGTGCTGGAAAACGTCATGCTCGCGCCGCGCAAGGTGCTCGGCAAGAGCCGCGCCGAAGCCGAGGCGATGGCGCTGAAGCAACTTACCCACGTCGGTCTCGGCGACAAGCTCAAGGTCTTCCCCCAGCGCCTTTCCGGCGGCCAGCAACAGCGCATGGCGATCGCCCGGGCGCTGGCGATGTCGCCGGACTACATGCTGTTCGACGAAGCCACCTCGGCGCTCGACCCGCAGTTGGTCGGCGAGGTGCTGGACACCATGCGCCTGCTCGCCGAGGAAGGCATGACCATGGTCCTGGTCACCCATGAGATCCGCTTCGCCCGCGACGTGTCCGACCGGGTGGCGTTCTTCCGCAATGGCCTGGTCCACGAGATCGGCACCCCCGACCAGGTGATCGGCAACCCGCAGCGGCCGGAGACGGTGGAATTCCTCCGCTCGGTGCTCTGAGCCCGCCCCCGCACAGGAGATAGCCATGCGTTCGCAGCGGATCGTCCACATCGTCAGTTGCCATGCCGAAGGCGAGGTCGGCGACGTGATCGTCGGCGGCGTCGCCGCGCCGCCCGGCGCCACCCTCTGGGAACAGTCGCGCTGGATCGCCAGAGACCAGGACCTGCGCAACTTCGTCCTCAACGAACCGCGCGGCGGAGTGTTCCGCCACGCCAATCTGCTGGTGCCGGCCAAGGACCCGCGCGCGCAGATGGGCTGGATCATCATGGAACCGGCCGACACCCCGCCGATGTCCGGTTCCAATTCGCTGTGCGTGGCCACCGTACTGCTCGACAGCGGCATCCTGCCGATGCGCGAACCGCTGACCCGGCTGCTGCTGGAAGCGCCGGGCGGGCTGATTGAGGCCCGCGCGGAATGCCGCGACGGCAAGGCCGAGCGGGTGGAAATCCGCAACGTGCCGTCGTTCGCCGACCGCCTCGACGCCTGGATCGAAGTCGAGGGCCTCGGCTCGCTACAGGTCGACACCGCCTACGGCGGCGACAGCTTCGTCATCGCCGACGCCCGGCGCCTGGGCTTCGCCCTGCGCGCCGACGAGGCCGCCGAGCTGGTCGCCACCGGCTTGAAGATCACCCACGCGGCCAACGAACAACTGGGCTTCCGCCACCCGACCAACCCGGACTGGGACCATCTGTCCTTCTGCCAGCTGGCCGCGCCGCCGGAGCGCCGCGACGGTGTCCTCGGCGCGAGCAACGCGGTGGTCATCCGCCCCGGCAAGATCGACCGCTCGCCCTGCGGCACCGGCTGCTCGGCGCGGATGGCGGTGCTCCAGGCGAAAGGCCAGCTGCGGGTCGGCGAACGCTTCGTCGGGCGCTCCATCATCGGTTCGGAATTCCACTGCCACATCGAGTCGCTGACCGAACTCGGCGGCCGTCCGGCGATCCTCCCGTGCCTGTCCGGGCGCGCCTGGATCACCGGCATCCACCAGTACCTGCTCGACCCGGACGATCCCTGGCCGCAAGGCTATCGGCTGTCCGACACCTGGCCCGGCGGCCACTGCTGACCACCCCGCCCGACCGCAGACAGCGGCCGGGCGGAAACCGATCCGGCGCGTACCGGATCGCCCACGACGGCGAACGCTGCCGTCGCCCTGTGACTCGGACCGCAGCGGTCCGACTGAATTCGTATACGAAATACGAAGAAAGGAGAAACCATGAGCAAGCACGTCAACTGGAGCGGCGTATTCCCCGCGGTCACCACCCAATTCAACGCCGATTTCTCGGTGAACCTGGAGGAAACCCACACGGTCATTTCCAACCTGGTGCGCGACGGCGTGTCCGGGCTGGTGGTATGCGGCAGCGTCGGCGAGAACACCTCGCTGACCATCGAGGAGAAGATGGCCGTCACCGAGGTCGCCAAGGATGCCTCCGGCGGCCGCGTGCCGGTGATCTGCGGGATCGCCGAGTTCACCAGCGCCGGCGCGGCGAAGGTGGCCAAGGCGGTGGAGCGGGTCGGCGTCGACGGCATCATGGTGATGCCGGCACTGGTCTATTCCTCCAAGCCGCACGAGACCGCCGAGCATTTCCGCAGCGTGGCCAGCGGCACCGACCTGCCGGTGATGGTCTACAACAACCCGCCGATCTACCGGAACGACGTCACCCCGGACATCCTGGTTTCCCTGGCCGACTGCGAGAACATCGTCTGCTTCAAGGACAGCTCCGGCGACACCCGCCGCTTCATCGACGTACGCAACCAGGTGGGCGAGCGCTTCATCCTCTTCGCCGGCCTCGACGACGTGGTCCTGGAAAGCGTGGCGGTGGGTGCCCAGGGCTGGATCTCGGGAATGTCCAACGTGTTCCCGAAGGAAGGCGAGACCATCTTCCGCCTGGCCAGGGCCGGGCGCTTCGCCGAGGCGATGCCGATCTACGAGTGGCTGATGCCGATCCTCCATCTCGACGCCCGTCCCGACCTGGTGCAGTGCATCAAGCTCTGCGAGGAACTCGCCGGTCGCGGCAGCGTCCTCACCCGTCCACCGCGCCTGGCCCTGCGCGGCGCCGATCGCGAGCACGTGGAGCGGATCATGGCCAAGGCCCTGGCCAGCCGGCCGGCGCTGCCGGACGTCGGCTTGTAGCCGGCGCCGCGCCCTCGCCGCCTCGCTCCCCAGGGAGCGGCCGGCGAGAGCCAGCGGCAGAGCATTCCGTCCACCGTCCCCAGGGAGGCCCCATGCCCAGCATCCTCGGTCACAATTACGTCGGCGGCGCTCGCAGCGCCGCCGGCAACCTCATCCTGCGCAGCCTCGACGCCGACAGCGGCGAAGCGCTGCCCTACGCCTTCGTCCAGGCCACCGCGGCGGAGGTCGACGCCGCCGCCCGCGCCGCCGAACGCGCCTATCCACACTACCGGCAACTGTCCGCCGCGCGCCGCGCCGGATTCCTCGAGGCGATCGCCTCGCGCCTCGACGCCCTGGGCGACGACTTCGTCGCCCTGGTCCGTCGCGAGACCGCGCTGCCCGCCGTACGCATCCAGGGCGAACGGACACGTACCGCCAACCAGTTGCGGCTGTTCGCCGAAGTCCTGCGGCGTGGCGACTTCCACGGCGCGCGCATCGATCGCGGACAACCCGGGCGTACCCCGCCGCGCCCCGACCTGCGCCAGTGGCGAATCGGTCTCGGCCCGGTGGCGGTGTTCGGTGCCAGCAACTTCCCGCTGGCCTTTTCCACCGCCGGCGGCGACAGCGCCGCCGCCCTGGCCGCCGGCTGCCCGGTGGTGGTCAAGGCCCACGGCGGACACATGGCCACCGCCGAATGCGTGGCCGACGCGATCCTCCAGGCGGCGGCCGACAGCGGCATGCCGGACGGGGTATTCAACATGGTCTACGGCAGCGGCGTCGGCGAGGCGCTGGTGCGCCATCCGGCCATCCGCGCGGTCGGCTTCACCGGTTCGCTCAAGGGCGGGCGCGCACTGTGCGACCTGGCAGCGGCGCGGCCGCAGCCGATCCCGGTGTTCGCCGAGATGAGCAGCATCAATCCGCTGGTGGTGCTCCCCGAAGCCCTGCGCCGGCGCGGCCGCCAGGTGGCGGAGGAGCTGGCCGCCTCGGTGACGCTCGGCTGCGGCCAGTTCTGCACCAAGCCGGGCCTGGTGCTTGGCCTGCGCTCCCCCGGCTTCGACGCCTTCGTCGCGGCCCTGGGCGAGGCACTGGCCGCCAGGCCGGCACAGAGCATGCTCAACGCCGGTACCTTGCGCAGCTATATCGAAGGACTGCAACGCCTGGAGCGCCATCCCGGCATCCGGCGCCTGGCCGGCGCGCCACAGGAAGGGCGGCAGGCCCATCCGCAGTTGTTCAAGGCCGACGTGGGCCTGTTGCTGGAAGGCGACGCACTGCTCCAGGATGAGGTGTTCGGCCCGGCCACCGTGGTCGTCGAGGCAGCCGACGAGGAACAGCTTGCCCGCGCGCTGGACAACCTGCACGGCCAGTTGACGGCGACCCTGATCGGCGAAGCGGACGATCTCGCGGCGTTCGCCGGGCTGGTCCCGCTGCTCGAACGCAAGGCCGGGCGCCTGCTATTCAACGGCTATCCGACCGGCGTCGAGGTGTGCGACGCCATGGTCCACGGCGGCCCCTACCCGGCCACCTCCGACGCTCGCGGCACCTCGGTGGGAACCCTGGCCATCGAACGCTTCCTGCGCCCGCTGTGCTACCAGGACTACCCCGACAGCCTGCTCCCGGACGCCCTGAAGAACGCCAACCCGCTGGGCCTGCTGCGCCTGGTCGATGGCCGGAGCACGCGCGAGGCCCTGGATTGAGCACGCCTGGAAGCCTGGATGGCGGATAACTCCGTTGGCGCTATCCGCCCTACGCAGTCGTCCTCGTTGCGCCACGCTGTCCGGTCCGCCCCTCGCCTTGCGCTCACTCCAGCAACGCCAGCAGCTCCCGGTGCAACGCCTCGGGAATCGTCACGCCGTCCCTGGCGCTGCGTTCGCGCGCTTCGAAGCGTCGCTGCGAGGGCAAGCGCGCGCCCTGTTCGACGATGCCTTCGAACAGCGTCTCGGCGCGCGCCAGGTGCTCCTCCGCCGAGGCGCCGAGCATGCGCCGCGGATCGATGGCGATCAGCAGTTCGCCACCGTAGGGAGAAGAACGGCTGCCCTCGTCGTAGGCCAGCGACTCGGCACTGGTCAGGTCGCCGATCAGCGGACCGGCGAGCAGTTCGACCATCGCCGCCAGGGCCGAGCCCTTGTGCCCGCCGAAAGTGAGCATGGCGCCTCGCAACGCGGCGCTGGCATCGGTGGTCGGCTCACCCTGCTCGTCCACCCCCCAGCCCAGCGGGATCGGCTTGCCGGCGCGTTCGTGCAACTGGATCTCGCCACGCGCCACGGCGCTGGTGGCGAAGTCGAAGACGAACGGCGGGCCGTCCGGACGCGGCCAGCCAAAGGCGATCGGGTTGGTGCCGAAGATCGGCTTGCGTCCGCCCGCCGGCGCCACCCAGGCATGACTCGGCGTGGTCGCCAGGGCCACCAGGCCCGCCTCGGTGAGTGCCTCGACCTCAACCCATAGCGCGGAGAAATGCACACAGCGGTTCACCGCCATCGCCGCGATACCCTGGCTGCGGGCCTTCTCCAGCAGATGCGGCAGCCCCAGCCGGAATGCGCACTGGGAGAACCCGCCATGGGCGTCGACCCGCAGCAGGCCGGGAGCGATGTCGTGCAGTTCCGGCTCGGCGTCGGCGGATACCTTGCCGGCCTTCAGGGTGGCGATGCAGCCGAGCAACCGCCAGATACCGTGGGACGCGCATTCGTCGCGCTCCCCCGCCACCAGGGTATCGGCCACCGCCTGTACATGGGCTTCGCTGAAAGCGTGCCGGCGCAGGATGCGCACGGCCAGCTCGCGGACCTCGTCCAGCGTCATTCGGATCACGGGCTTCTCCTTGTTCGACCAATCCCTAGGGTGGCCTGCCGCGACAGCCTTCTCTTGACCTCAATCGACCCTGAGCATGCCGAAAACGGCACAACCGGCTCGAGCACATCGAAAACTTACAGAAAATTCCTATCAATCATGTAAGGCAATTCCAAATAGCCCCGCAGCCCCTCAAGAAACCCCTCCGCGCCCCGCTACAGGGCCAAGCACCTTCCCACAGCCCGGTCGGAGACCACCCCATGCTTCTTCGTCGTATCGCCATCACCCCACGCGCCGTCATCGGCTTCGCCATCCTCGCCTCGCTGCTGGTGGCGCTCGGCCTCTTCGCGCACAACCGCATGGGTTCGCTGAACCGCGCCGCCAGGGATATCGGCGAAGTCTGGCTGCCCAGCGTCGAAGCCTCGGCCCAGCTCAGCGGCCTGATGAGCGAACTGCGCCTCGGCGAGATGAACCACGTGCTGCTGCACGACGCCACGCGCATGCGCCAGCAGGAACAACGGATGGACGAGGTCATCGCTACCCTCGCCAGGGTGGAAAGGGAATACCGCCCCTTGCTGGTCCTGGACGAGGAGCGCGCGTTGCTCGACCAGTTCGTCCAGCGCCAGCAGGAATACCTCGAAGGACACGCCGCCCTGCTCGCGCTGTCCCGTGACAACCGTACCGACGAAGCCAGCGTGCTGATGGGCGGGGCCCAGTTGCAGCGCTACGAGCAGGTGCAGCGGACCCTGAAGCAACTCATCGCCCTCGACCGCGAGGCCGCCCGCGCCTCCACCGCCGAAGCCGCCGATGTCTACTCCCGGGCCTCCACCGCGATCCTCGCGGTGCTGCTGGTGGCCCTGGCGGCCAGCGTGACGATCGCCTGGCTGCTGACCCGCAGCATCGTCGTGCCGATCCGCCAGGCGGTGTCCTGCGCCGACCGCATCGCGGCCCGCGACCTGACCGGCGAGATCGCCAGCGACGGCGACGACGAGCCGGCGCAACTGATGAAGGCCATGCGCAGCATGCAGGCCAGCCTGCACGACACCATCGAGCAGATCGGCGATTCCGCCGCGCTGCTGGCCGCCGCTGCCGAGCAACTGAACGCGGTGACCGAGGAAGGCAACCGGTCGCTGGCCCGGCAGAACGATGAGATCGAGATGGCCGCCACCGCGGTCAACGAAATGAGCGCGGCGGTCGAGGAGGTCGCGCGCAACGCCAGCTCCACCGCCGAGGCCTCCAGTCTCTCGGAACGGGCCGCCGGCAACGGCCGCGCACGGGTCGGACAGACCGTCCGCTCGATCCGCCAGATGAACACCGAGATCGGCCAGACTGCGCGCCTGGTGGAGGGCCTGGCCAGCCAGGCGCAGGACATCGGCAAGGTGCTCGACGTGATCCGCGCCATCGCCGAGCAGACCAACCTCCTCGCCCTCAATGCCGCCATCGAGGCCGCCCGCGCCGGCGAGCAGGGCCGCGGATTCGCGGTGGTCGCCGACGAAGTGCGCGCCCTCGCCCACCGCACCCAGCAATCGACCCATGAGATCGAAGGCATGATCGCCAGCGTCCGCGAGGGCACCGACACCGCGGTGTCCGCGATGCGCGAGAACGACCAGCGCGCCCGGCAGATGCTCGACGAGGCCGAGGCCGCCGACCACGCCCTGGGCGAGATCGCCGAGCACGCCACGCGGATCAACGAGCGCACCCTGGTGATCGCCAGCGCTGCCGAGGAGCAGGCCCACGTCGCCCGCGAGGTCGATCGCAACCTGGTGAACATCCGCGACGTTGCCGTGCAGACCACCCAGGGCGCCGAGCAGACCCGCGGCGCCAGCCACGAGCTGTCGCGCCTGGCCAACGACCTCAAGGGCATGATCGGTCGCTTCGTGGTCTGACCCGCAGGCGAGCTAGGGCGTCGCGCGGCGCAGCACCAACTGCCCGCCGTCGCCCTTCTGCACCCGGTAGTCGCCCTCGCCCTGGCGACCGAGGAGCATCAGGGTCAGGCCGCCGCGTTCGAGCAGCGCGATCCCGGCCGGGGTAGGCCTCCAGGCGCGCGGCTCGCTGGGCAGCCAGCGCGTGAGGCAGGCGGTATCGCCGCCCAGGTCGTAGCCACTGGCTTCCGCCACTTCGCTGTCGCGCAGCTCCAGGTGGCAGATCGCGGGCGCCTCGTCCTGCTGCAGGGTCCATTGCCCGGCGAGATCGGAAGCGCTGAGAAGAATCAGACTGCTGGCCATACTGATACCTGTGCTGAAAAAACCGCAGAGCAAGCAAACCATCCTGGAGAGCTTCGCGCTTGCCGACATCGAGAGATCTCCTTCAAGCCTGGAACATCGGATAACACGGCGAACGCCGCCCGCCATCCTCGCTTCGAACGCCAGCGCGCGCCAGGCGCCGCGGGCCTCCGTTCGTCCGCCGGGTCGCCGGCCCACGGGCGCGCCACAGTTCACAACTTCGCTCCTGTGGAAGACACCTATCAATTCGAACAGTGCCCGGCCGGCCGAAGGGCCGCGGTTCGTACCGCCGCACCGAACCGCGCCCGTGTCAGCGCGTCAGACGACGATGTCGGCCTGGGTCGCCTGGCCGATCAGATTGATCGCGAAATCGGCATGGGCATCCCCGCTGAAGTCGATCGCCAGGCTGCCGGCCTTGCTCGCCGCGTCGTAGGACAGGATCGCCTGGCCGGCCTTGCCGGCGAAGGCGTCGACGTATTGCAGCACCAGCCCGCCGTTGACGAAGGCGTCCAGCCCGGACAGGTCGATCTTGTCCTGGCCGCTGACGAAGTCGCGCAGGGTATCCGCCGCCGCCGCGGAGGACTCGGCGATATCGCCGTAGACGAAGGTGTCGGCTCCCGCGCCACCCCACAGCTGGTCCGCGCCGAGGCCGCCGTAGAGGATGTCGTTGCCGGCGCCGCCCTTGAGCACGTTGGCCACGTCGTTGCCGATCAACAGGTCGCTACCCGAGCCGCCGATGGCGTTTTCCACGGTGACCCCGGCAGCGATCGACACATTGCCCTTCAACCCGCCGACATCGGACAGCGCCTTCTCGTTGAGGTTGATCTTCTGGTTCTGGCTGAAGCCGGAGAAGTCCAGGGTGTCGTTGCCGCCGGCGTCCCACACCGAGAACACCAGCTTGGAACTGGACGAGGTGGCGCTGTAGAAGTCGCGCTCGGTGTTGGAGTTGAAGCCGTACACCGTGTCGCCGGTGCGGGTGGTCAGGTTGGCCCCGTAGAGCTTCTGGATCGCCGCGATGTCGTCCAGCAGCGGTGCCGAGGAATAGGCGCCCTTGAAGTCCTGGCCGGTGTTCTGCTCTTCCCAGTAGCTCATCACCGAATAGGCGCGGGTGTCCTCGGCGTAGGTAGCGTCGGCGTAGGTGGGATCGCCCTCGCCGGCGTTGTAGTCGCCGGGGTGGCTCAGGCCCAGGGTATGGCCGATCTCGTGGGTCAGCGTCTGGCGTCCGTAGTTGCCGTTGGCCGGATTGACGTTGGCGCTGTAGCTGCTGTTGATCAGGTACCAGGATTGCCCCTTGAGCGCATCCGGTACATCCGGCAGGAAGGCGAACGCCGCACCGCCGACACTACTGCTGAAGTTGCCGAAGGTCAGGTCGCCCTGATCGCCCTGGCCGGCGTCGACGAAGTGGATATTGGTGACGTCCGCCCAGGATTGCAGCGACAACTTGGCCTGGGCCTGCTGCTGCGCGGAGAAGGCGCTGAACTTGCCCAGCGAGTAGATATCGCTGACATACTTCCACGGCGTATTGAAGAAGTCGTTCGGCTTGGTCAGGAACGAATAGGACAGGGTCAGCACCGAGTCGCCCGGCGCTTTCTGCCAAGACGCCTGTTCGCGGAGGATCTGCTCCGCCGCCTGGTCGACGGTATAGGACGGATGGCCATTGACCAATTCGTCCCCGCCCCGCGCATAGGCATGCAGGAAGTTGTCTACCTGGGTATACGCATCGCTACGACCTTTCAATGCAAGAGAATTGCTGGACATTGTCATATCCCTTTAAGTTGTAAAGGAAATAACTCGGATACAATTATCGGATGGATAATTGCAGTTATCGGCCAGATCAGGCCGAAGTCCAAACTGACACAGCTCATTTTCCAATGTCCACAGGTTTCACGAAAAAAATTAAGCTGCACTTAAAGCATATGCACGAACGAATTCCGCATATATGAAATCATGCAGGAAAGATAAACTACCGAAGACACTGGAATATTATAAAAACCGTTTCATATAAATAGCGCCTTATTGAAAAAACAATTCCATGCGTATTGTTCGACCTCTGTCGACCCGCCCGGGACATCGACTTCACGCCAGGCGAACAATTGCCTGCACGTCCTTCGCGGTCTCAATTGAGCGCGCCCCGGTTTTCCTCCGTATCGGTCTTCGACAGGGTGTGCAACGGCGCCGGGCAATCCGTCGTCGCGCAGTCGCGGCGGCGCGCCGGCGTCTCGCCGGAAACGAAGTTCGCCGCCACCAGTTCCAGGTCGGCTTCGTCCAGCACCCCGGCGTAGAAACGCAGGCGTGCCCAGGCCGTGAGGTAGTCGTACTTGGCCTTGGACAGCTCGTTCATCGCGCTGTACAGCGCCTGCTCGGCGTTCAGCAGGTCGAGGTTGACCCGCACCCCGGCGGCGATGCTCTTGCGCGTAGCCATCACCAGCGTCCGCGCCGAATCCACGGTCATCTCGTAGGCGCGGATCTTCGCCGCGCTGCTGCTGCTCTGGTTGTACATCTTGCGCACCTGGTTGAGGGTCTCGCGGACCTTGTCGTCCAGGTCGTAATGGCTCTTCTCCATGCGATGCGTGGCCTGGCGCGTCGCCGCCAGGGTCTCGCCGCCGGAGAACAGCGGAACGCTCAACTGGATGCCGACGCTGTCGGTCTCGTAGCGCTGGTTGTAGGTGTTCTCCGAACCGGACTTGGACTTGCCGGTGCTGGCGTACAGGCCCAGGCGCGGCAGGAAGTCGGCGCGGTTCTGCTCGACCTCGTAGCGGGCCACGTCCACCGCGTGGCGCAGCGAGGCCAGCTCGGGATTCTCGGCCAGCGCCAGGTCGCGCCAGGCGGTGTAGCTGGCGGGGCTCAGCGGGCGCACCTGGAAGCGTTCGCCGAGCGGCGCCAGGTCGGCGATCTCCAGCGGCGCCCCGACCAGCCGCTCCAGCTCGCGCAGGGCGGCATCCTGGCTGTCCCGCGCCTCGATTTCCTGGGCCTGGGCCAGGTTGAAGCGGGCCTGGGTCTCCAGGGTGTCGGTGCGGGTGCCGTTGCCGCGCTCGAACTGGCGCTGGTTGAGCTGGAACTGCTCGCGGTAGGAGCGTTTCTGCGCCCGCGCCAGTTCGATCTGGTCCTGGGCCAGCAGCGCGCCGGTATAGGCTTCCAGGACCCGGACCAGCAGTTCCTGGCTCTGGCTGCGGAAGCGCTCGTCGGACAGCAGCGCCTGGGCCACGCCCTTGCGGTAGCGGCTGAAGGCCTCGTAGTCGAACAACGGCTGTTGCAGGCTGAGGGTGGAGACGTAGCTGTCGTAGTCGCGGTCTTCCTTGAAATCGCCGCGGGTGGTGGCCTGGGTCACATCGGACCAACTGCGCCCACGGTTGTAGCTGTACACCAGGCGCGGCAGCAGCGCCGCGCGGCCGAGCGCACGGTATTGCCTGCCGGCCTCGTGCTCCTGGATCGCGGCCTGGAACTGCGGGTCGTTCTCCAGGGCCAGGTGATAGCCGTCCAGCAGGCCGAGGGCGAAGGCATCCTCGCGCAGCAGCAACAGGAAGGCGCCGAACAGCCAGGTCATCAGGCGGCGCATGGTCATCGGTCAGTTCTCCGCCAGCGCCACGTGGGCGCGGTCGAACAGGGGCTTGAACAGGTAGTTGAGCAGCGAGCGCTCGCCGGTGCGGACGAACACCTGCACCGCCATTCCCGGGCGGATCTGCAGGCCCTTCAGCTTGCCCATCGCGGCCGCGTCGACCTGGGCGCGCAGCGCGTAGTAGGGCTGCTTGTTCTGCTCGTCGAGCAGGCGGTCGGCGCTGACCATGGTCACCTCGCCGGTGACCCGCGGGGTCTTGCTCTGGTTGAAGGCGGTGAACAGCATCTCCACCGGCAACCCGCTGTGGATCCGGTCGACCAGGTTCACCGCGAGCTGGCCCTCCACTTCCAGGCTGTCGCTGTTGGGCACGATGTACATCAGCAATTCGCCGGGGCCGATCACCCCGCCATCGGTGAACACCTTCAAGCCGGCCACGTAGCCGCTGACCGGCGCGCGGATCTCGGCGTGCCGCAGTTCGTAGCGCGCCGAGGACAGCTCCTCCCAGAGTGTCCGCGCATTGACCTGGGTTTCCGCCAGTTGCCCGTTGACTTCCTTGCGGTACTCCTCCTCGCGTTGGGCGATGCGCATCTGCGCCTCGGCGATGCTCTGGCGGATCTGCCCGAAGCGACCGCTGCTCTCCGATAGCCGGGCGTTCACCTCGGCCAGTTGGCGCTCCTGTTCGAGCAACTGGTTGCGCGGCATGTAGCCTTCTTCGGCGAGGTCGCGCGCGCCGCTCAACTGGCTGTTCAACAGGCGTTGTTGCAGGCGCTGGTTGCCCTCGGTCTGGCGCAACCCTTCGAGCTGGGCGCGCAGCCCCTCGATGTTCGCCCGCAATGCGGAGAGTTCGTTGGCCAGCGCGGTCTGGCGGCTGCGCAGCAATTGCCGCTGCAACTCCAGGCGCTCGCCGAGGGTCGGCAGCGGGGCCTGCTCGGCCAGCCCCGCGGGCATCTCCAGGGTCCGCCGGCCGTCGTATTCGGCCTGCAGGCGCGCCTGGTTGAGCCGCGCGTTGGCGTACCGGTTGAGCAGCGAATCGACGTTGGCCCGGGCCTGGGTCGGTTCCATGCGGATCAGCGGCTCGCCCGCCTCCACATGCTGGCCGTCGCGCACCAGGATGTGCTTGACCACCCCGCCCAGCGGATGCTGCACCGACTTGCGCTGGCCGGAGATGATCACCGTGGCCGGCACCGCCACGCCCTGGTCGAGCGGCGCGAAGGCGGCCCAGAGCAGCGCACCGCCGAAGCCGAACAGGACCAGCAGCCAACCCAGTCGCGCATAGGCGTTCTCGTCGCGTTTCACCGTGCGGGTCATTCCACACCTCCCTGGCGCGGCGCGGCCACCACCTGCGGCGCGCCGTAGCCGGCCACCCGGTAGTCCGCGCGCTGCTGCGACGCCGACGCGGCGCGCTGGTTGTTCAAGGCGGCGAGCACCTGGTCACGCTCGCCGTACAGGTGCAACTGGCCGGCGTTCAGCGCCAGCAGGCGGTCGGCGCAACCCAGCACGCCGGCCCGGTGGGTGATCAGCAGCACCGTGCAGCCACGCGCCTTGAGCGCTTGGATCGCCGCCAGCAGCGCCTGCTCGCCGCTGTCGTCGAGGTTCGAGTTGGGTTCGTCGAGCACCACCAGGGTCGGCGCACCGTACAGCGCCCGGGCCAGGGCGATGCGCTGGCGCTGGCCG